>CAZZBP010000039.1:950-19518 GCA_964652755.1 uncultured Dehalococcoidia bacterium | reverse complement strand
TATAGGAGCGATAAGAACGGGGGACTCAATATCGAATCTGGCAGGAAGCTACTCCGCTGTGATCTCATACGGTAGAGAGCTTCTGAGCGGCAAGAGAGTAAGTGATTCAACCTTCAGTAAAAATAAGGCACTGTTTGGCAAACAAGGTATCACAGAGCTGACAGCTACGATGGGATACTACGGAATGCTGGCATGCGCGTTGAACGCGTTCGAGGTTATGCCAGAAACTGGTCGTTCCACACTACGAGATTAAAGATTTTTAATCTGATGGAATAATGCCAGAAAGCATCTCATATTCTTCATTTGAAAGTTCCCATTCAGCGGTAGACGCATTCGATATTACTTGTTTAACTGTCGTAGCCCCAGCTATAACAGAACTAACAACTCCCCTTTTTAGAAGCCAGGCAAAGGCGAGATCCAATACAGATTTGCTACGTTCCTTGCCAAACGATCTAAGGTTCTCAAGAAATTCAAAGTTTTCATCTGTAAATATTCCCCTGTCATCTGACTGAAGTCTGGACCCGGAAGGAACGGGCTTTCCTTTCTTGTATTTACCTGTTAGAAATCCATTCGCTAATGGATAATACGGTAATACACCTAAATCATATTTCTCACAAAATGGTATTAGCTCTTCCTCAACTTTTCGATGGAGCATGCTGTAGTGGGGCTGGACACTCACGAATGAACGTATTGACAGGTGCTTAGAGGTCCATATCGATTCACAAGCCTGCCAGGCAGTGAAGTTGGAACAGCCGAAATAGCGTATTTTGCCTAATCGTGAGAGATCATCTAACGTCCTCAAAGTCTCTTCTATTGGGGTGCCGGAATCCCACCAATGAATTTGGTACAGGTCAATATAATCCGTCTTCAGACGAGAAAGACTTTTGTCCACCTGATCCATAATATGCTTCCGCGAGTTACCGGCTTGATTGGCACCTTCTGACATTCGACTGGATACTTTTGTTGCTATAACGGCAGTTTCTCGCCTTCCTTCGAGGGAACGTCCAATATATTCTTCCGACAAAGTAGCGCCATAGCTATTAGAGGTATCAATAAGATTAATGCCGACATCGAGCGCCTGGCTTATTACTTTATTAGTATTTTCATAATCTAGTCGCCCACCAAAATTGTTGGTACCAAGACCAACCACAGAAACTTCAAGACCAGATTTTCCTAGCTTCCTGTATTTCATTTTCCTTAGCTACTCCTGTAACTTACACATACTCTGGTCTTGCGACAAAAAAATCATCTTCCTTAGTTATACGGAGAGCAAAGTTGTGTGAGTCTATGTCCAATGCCATCACGCGATCCTCCAAGGGCCATTGAGGAAGCGAAGGATCATCATATTTCTGCGATTCCTCTCCAGCCAAAATGAGTGACTTAACAGAATCTTTATCAGGTTTCCTGCCTTGCAGCAGGTTTCTTAAATAAAGAGCACATTGTTCGTCCTCATCCGCCTTTACTTTCCCTTCTAGTCCCATGGCCACAAGACTAACTTTTTCAGGTTTACGGTAAGCAATAGCGCGGGCCGTGGCACCAGCAACTGCTAGGGAACCTCCGTATATAACATCAGCACCAGATACATTTGTTACTCCAACCGTACCCGCTCTTGTGGACTGAATAATCGTCTTACCACTAAGATTTGCACACATCAGCTCAAACGGGGAGTTTCCGTAATCGAAGCCTTCCGGTCTCTTGCCCCCAACTTCCCCCATGAGAATTTGTCCTAATCCTTTTTCTCTCAACTCCCGTGCCTCTTCAATTTCAGAAACTAGGATTATTTTTTCAGCGCCTCTATCAAATGCCACAGCTTCTGTGGTAAAACACCGGAATACATCTATTATCACGACAATTCCATGAGATTCTTGAGCCCCTCTTATAAGACTTCTAACTGTAATTTCCATACCTTTAACCCACCAATTAGTTATCGGAATTCTTTTGGAAGTGTGAAGGTAATATTTTCTTCTTCTCCACCCATCGGAATTACCTCTTCCGCCCCAATAAAATCAATAATCTCCTGCACAAGATTATCCGGTGTGGAGGCTCCCGATGTTATGCCTATATTCCTAACACCTTCAAGCCAAGATTGATTGAATTCATGGAGGCTGTTGATCAGATATGCCGGTACCCCTTTCCCTATAGCAACCTCTCGCAGGCGATTGCAGTTGGAGCTATTCTCAGCTCCTATAATTAGAAATACGTCCACCCGTGGGGCTATCTCTTTTACCGCATTTTGCCTATTTGTTGTGGCATAACATAGATCATTTCTTACAAGAACGTCATTGAAGGAGTTTTTTATGTTGTCTATGGATCTCTGTGTGTCATCTACAGACAAGGTTGTCTGTGTTAAAACAGTAACAGGCGTTTGATAATTCCAATCTGGGTATCGATAAGAGTCCCTATCATCGATAAGACTCATTTCAACCTGCCCCATTGTTCCCTTTACTTCCTGGTGACCTTTATGACCTACCAGGATCACTTTCCTTCCTTCATTAGCATATTTTTTAGCTTCGTTATGAACTTTAACCACAAGAGGACACGTAGCGTCAATAACGTCAAGATTTCTTTCTCTAGCGATCTTGTAGTCTTCAGGAGGTGAACCGTGGGCTGAGAATACAACCCGAGCCCCCTCTGGAATCTGAGTTACCTCTTCTACCGTGACAGCTCCCCTGGATTCTAAGTCGGTGACTACGTGGGGATTGTGAACGATCTGGTGTTTTACATAAATTGGTGGGCCAAATTTTTTAAGAGCAAGCTCTACAAGATCTATCGCCCGAACAACACCCGCACAGAATCCACGGGGAACACCTAAATATACTTTCATTTTTCAAACCCTCTATTTCCCCTAAACGGTTATCCCCAAAAGAAATGAGATCGTGAGATGTTAGCACACGCTCTTTTACCCATACGGACTATACGTTACTTTCAGCATGAGTATAGTTTGACAGTAGTCCATCGTTGTATACTAGCGACAATGACTGCCTAAATGGAGACTTCCACTAATGAAACTTGCTCAGCGCATGGGCCGGCTTGGCACAGAAACTGCATTCGAAGTACTAGCTAAAGCCCAACGCCTTGAAGCGCAGGGCAGAAGTGTTATACATCTAGAAATCGGAGAACCCGACTTTAATACTCCCAACAATATAGTTGGAGCCGGCCAAGAGGCGATTCAAAACGGATTCACCTCTTATAATCCTTCTCCCGGATACAAAGATCTTCGTACTGCAATAGCTGGAGAGATCTCAAAAACTCGAGCCATACAAGCTAAGAGTGATAACGTCGTCGTCACCCCTGGCGGGAAGCCAATCATGTTTTTTGTGATAATGGCACTAATTGAGAAAGGTGACGAAGTCCTATACCCAAATCCGGGGTTCCCGATATATGAATCCATGATTGAGTTTTGCGGAGGAACTGCGGTCCCTATGCGATTGCATGGCGATAAAGATTTCAACATTGACATTGAAGAGGTCCGCAATCAAATAACGTCGCGAACGAAACTTATGATAATTAATTCCCCCAACAATCCCTGTGGCAGTATCGTTGGTGAAAAGGAATTAGAAGCTTTATCTGTTCTAGCCAAAGAAAACGATATATTTGTTCTCTCAGACGAGATTTACATACGTTTCCTATACGAAGGAAAACACCAAAGTATTACGAAATTTCCTGAAATGATGGATAGAACGGTAATCCTAGACGGATTTTCAAAGACTTACGCTATGACGGGGTGGCGCATTGGTTACGGCCTGCTGCCTGACAATCTGGTCGAGCCCATATCACGACTCGTTACAAATAGCGTGTCTTGTACGGCAAGTTTTACCCAGAAAGCAGCGTTAGAAGCCATAACTGGCCCGCAGGATGATTCCGCAAATATGGTAAAGGAATTCAGGAAGCGCCGGGATATCGTGGTGAATGGTTTGAACAATATATCTGGGATTAAATGTGCCGTTCCCAAAGGTGCTTTTTACACTTTCCCCAACGTGGAGGGTACCGGATTAAGCAGCTCAGATTTCGCTAATGGATTACTTGAACACGCGGGGGTCGCTGTACTTTCAGGTGAGTCATTCGGAAAATTCGGTGCAGGATATGTGAGAATTTCATTCGCAAATTCGACAGCTAACTTAGAAGAGGCGTTGAGTAGAATAGAAAATTTCCTTAAAGCAGGTTCATAGTCTGATCGCACTCCAGTGAATATAAAACGTTCGTCTAGGTAAAGATTTTGAACTTTGACCCTTCTCGGGTTGTAGACACCACAATCAAAAAAGCGAATATGACAACTATCAGACTAGCACTCGCGCAGATAAATCCGACAGTCGGGGATCTTCGTGGGAATCTGGAAAAGATAATGAGATTCGTGTCAATCGCTGAAAAATCTGAAGCCGATGTAGTGGCTTTCCCGGAACTTTCTGTGACTGGCTATCCACCCGAAGATCTCCTTCTTAAGCCTCAGTTTGTAAAAGAAAACCTTGAAGCAGTGGCAGAGATCGCTGAAAAATCAAGAAATTTAGCTACCGTTTTTGGATTCGTGGATTTCCACGGAGAAAGATACAACTCGGCAGCGGTAGCCTATCAAGGAAAGATCGTAGGTACCCATAGAAAGATTTTTTTACCTAACTACGGTGTTTTTGATGAAGCACGCTACTTCAAACCGGGTCAAACATGCCCGGTTTTTACAATCGCCGGGGTTTCTGTAGGACTAAACATTTGTGAGGACATTTGGTACGACTTGGGACCGACTGGTGTCCAAAGAGCCGCAGGGGCAGAGATAATCATCAATATCAACGGCTCTCCTTTCCACGCAGGTAAACGTAATGAGCGAGAAAACATGCTCCGAGACCGTGCTAAAGACCATGGATTGTTCGTCGCATACGTTAATCAAGTCGGAGGGCAAGATGAGTTGGTTTTCGACGGATCGAGCGTGATCCTTGATCCGAACGGGCAAACCATATGTAGGGCACCACAGTTCGAGGAAGATATAGTCCTTTGCGATATAGACGTCAAGAACCTACGGCAGGTCCGAAGAGACAGATCAAGTGACTTTCACTTAGAGGGCATAAATGATGTCGGATCTGCACAGCATTTTTTTGTCTCAGGTCAATCGATGAAGAGTATTAAGAAGATTTCCTCAGGGCTTTCTATACCAGTTTCACCAATTGAGGAGATCCGCAAGGCCCTTGTTATGGGCACGCATGACTACGTATCAAAAAGTGGTTTTCAAAAGGTTCTCATTGCCCTCTCCGGAGGGATAGACTCCAGCCTTGTCGCAGCCCTGGCAGTTGAAGCACTAGGGGCCGAAAATGTTATTGGGGTATCAATGCCATCTCAATATTCCTCTGAAGGAAGCCAAACGGACGCACAGAAACTCGCTGATAACCTTGGCATAGTGTTGGAAACTCTTCCAATTTCCGATGCCTATAAGTCAATGAGAAACACGCTAGCAAACCAATTTTTTGGAACAAAAGCAGGAATAGCTGAGGAAAATCTGCAATCTAGAATACGAGGGAACTTGATAATGGCAATGTCCAACAAGTTCGGTTGGTTGGTTCTGGCTACGGGGAATAAAAGCGAAATGGCTGTCGGGTACGCAACTATTTATGGAGACATGGCAGGTGGATTTTCCGTCATCAAAGACGTCCCGAAAGTAATGGTCTACGATATATGCCACCATATTAATGTTCAAGCAGCGAGAGAGATAATACCCAAAACGGTGTTGGCAAAGCCTCCCAGTGCAGAGCTTAGGCCAAACCAGAAAGACTCAGATAGCCTGCCGGTATACGAACTCCTAGATCCTATACTTGAAGCTTATGTTGAGAAAGACAGCAGTTTTGAAGACATAATTGGTATGGGATTTATGCCAGATGTCGTCAAGAAAATTATAACGCTGGTGGATCGAAACGAATATAAACGGAGACAAGCTCCTCCAGGTGTGAAGATCACCCCAAGAAACTTCGGTCGCGATCGAAGAATGCCTGTCGCAAACCAATACCAGCCGTTCTAAATATGAACAGGATATACATATTGCGTCTGCCGGTCGAAAACGCATACTGAACTATACGGCAAACAACCCGACTGAAACTTTCCGAATCTGGATTTTACAAAAGGGGACCTATATACATTCCCTAGCGTAACCAATGTAACAACCAATCTTCCACTTGTTATTCTTGCTCCATGACAGAGGAAAGGACACTAATCCACTGTTTAGAATTCCCTCTACCATAACCGTACCTCTCTACCACCGTATTTTCCCTATCCATTACAAGCTTAGTAGATTGCACCTTGACCCCTAAATCTCCGAGTAATCCTGCTGAAGGAGTAGCTGGCCGCCATGGCAAATCAATATCTGGAATCATCCCCCTAATATCCACAAGTGACTCGGTTGGATCGGCAGCCACTATGAATACTTCCGATATGTCAGCCATCTCAGTAACCTCACCGGCCATGCTCCGTAACTCAGAGCGACACGTCGGTCAATAAGAAGCTGCAAAAAAAAGCAGTGTTGGTTTGCCATTACTTGCGAGATCTTCTGAAGTGACTATGCCTACTTCGGTCATTAGATGGAACTTAGGGGTCGCCTGAGTAACAAGCTTATCTGGACCCGTTGTCTCTATCGGTACAGTCTTCCCCCCACATCCCGTAATAGCAATCAAGCTTATAGCAATGTGGGCTAAGACAATAATTATTGTAGATTCTCTTCTCACATTAATATCGTATCAGGAGAAGAAGAGTTGGACGCATCTAATATCATCCTATTAGAATTGACTCCTCTTAAGGAGGTGACCCAGAGAGATATGATCAACCGAGAAAGGATTATCCAAACGTTTTGCGAGTTAGTTCAGATTGACAGCCCTTCAGGTGAAGAAGAAGAGATGGCCCAGGAAATGATCGAGAGACTTGAAAAACTCGGTCTCGAAACTAAAAGAGATGATTATGGAAATATTGTCGCTTCGGATGGTCGTGAACACCCGATTCTTTTATCCGCCCATCTAGACACAGTCGAACCGGGAAGAGGAATAAAACCATCGGTGAAAGGAGAGCGCATAATATCGGATGGAAGCACTATCCTTGGTGGTGACTGCAAAGCCGGCATATCGGCTATTTTAGAAGCTCTAGAATCTGTAATTGAGGATGGTGGGGATTATCACCCCGTAGAGTTAGCATTCACACGTGAAGAAGAAATTGGCCTCGTGGGAGCGAGGAACCTTGATTTCTCATTGTTAACGGCTAAGGAAGCTATCGTTTTCGATGGTGAAGGCCCAGTTAGTCAGATTACGTCTTCCAGCCCGACATACATAGGGTTCGACATAGAGATTACAGGAAGATCAGCCCATGCAGGAGTGGAGCCAGAGAAAGGCCTTTCCGCTATAAGAATCGCCGCTGACATTATCACAAGATTACCTCAAGGAAGGTTAGACGAAAACACAACATTCAATGTTGGCACGATCGAAGGAGGCTCTGTAAGAAATACGGTACCTGAAAGCACAACCATTCGTGGAGAATTCAGAAGTACTAGTTTCGAAAGCCTAGATAGCATCCGGATCCAAGTTACTGAAGCCGTTGAAGACGTTAAGAATCTTTATCCTGAGGCCAATCTTGAGAACCATCTTCACACAGAATTTGAAGCGTATACTTTAACTGATGATGATCCTTCCACGAACAGAACTAAGAGGGCTCTAGAATCCATCGGTCTTGAGCCAATAATGAAACCTTCGGGCGGAGGTACTGACGGGAATGTATTTAGGCTCAACGGAATAAGTTCTGTTGTCGTAGGTATGGCGGATCACGGTATGCATACTGTTCGCGAATATGTAACCATTCCAGATCTAGTCGACGCAGCCCACCTATGCGAAGCATTGCTGAGAGATGAAGAAGCGCAATGAAAATCAGACTCGCCTATGGAAAAGAAGGCCTTCTAGTAGAATTGCCGAACCACGCAACTTTAATTGAACCGGATTACATTCCTTCACTTCCTGACGAGACAGGGGCTCTAAAAACCGGATTAAGGAATCCAATTGGCACAATGGCTCTTCGCCAAGCAACAATCCCCGGGCATAAAATAGGAATAAGCGTATGTGATATTACTCGGCCTATGCCTAGTGACCGTATCCTTCCCGTTTTGCTTGGTGATTTGGTACACATTCCTCCTTCTGTCATAACGATATTCTTAGCAACCGGAACTCATAGATCCAACAGTGATCAAGAGATTGAGTCCATGCTGGGCGAGTTCGTTGTAAACCATGGTTGTGAAATCGTGAATCATGATGCATTCGATAGTAAAGCACTTACCCAGGTAGGTGTTACTAAAGGCGGAATCCCAGTTTTTTTAAATAGGCGGTGGACTGAATGTGATTTTAGAATTACCACAGGATTTGTCGAACCTCATTTTTTTGCTGGATTCAGCGGCGGACCAAAAATGGTAGCTCCTGGGCTCGCTGGGTTTGAAACTATTATGGCTTTACACAACGCTGAAATGATTTCCCATCCAAACGCGCGGTGGGGAGTTACAAAAAGTAATCCGATACATGACTCGATCAGAGAGATTGCAAGAATGATACCTGTTGATTTCAGCCTTGATGTGACCATTAACAAGAATCGCGGAATTACCAGCCTATACGCAGGAAACCTATTTGAAGTACACAAAGCCGCAAGTAGATTTGCTCTGTCTACTGCGATGCAAGGTGTGAATGACCTGTTTGATGTTGTTGTCACAACAAACAGTGGTTATCCACTAGACATGAATCTTTACCAAGCAGTAAAGGGAATGTCGGCAGCCTCACAAGTAGTGAAAAAAGGAGGCAGCATAGTTTGTGTCGCAGAATGCTCTGATGGGATTCCAGACCATGGACGCTACTACGAAATTCTCACCTCTTCAGAATCAACCGCCGGGCTATTGGACATGATAACCACGCCAGGCTTCGATAAACACGACCAATGGCAAGTTCAAATACAGGCCATGATACAAGCCAACTCTGATGTCTACTTAAAATCCGATTTTTTGTCCGAGGATCAAATCAAACGAGCGCACTTGATACCAATCGAAGACGTGGCAGACACCATTAACTATCTAATGAAAAAAACCAATAACGGAACAATTTGCGTGCTTCCAGAGGGCCCGCAAACCATCCCGTTTGTGAGGAGTTAACGTAGGCAACTACTTGATAAGTTATGCTGCCTATGTCCTTTTCAAATACCATCTTGGGAAAGATTAGACTAGTTCAACAACTGCTCCAGCCTCTTCTAACTCCTTCTTGAGCGCTTCAGCAACTTCCTTACTTGCGTCCTCTTTAATAGGAGCAGGAGCACTTTCAACCAAATCCTTGGCCTCTTTAAGCCCAAGCGATGTGGCTGCCCTTACGGCCTTGATCACATTGATTTTATTGGCTCCAAAATCTTTTAGAGTTACAGTAAATTCTGATTGCTCTTCAACCGCGGCACCTGCATCACCAGCAGCCGAACCTGGAACCGCAGCGAACGCAACAGGTGCAGCTGCAGCTGCACTCACGCCAAATTCTTCCTCTAGATCTTTAACAAGACCTGCAAGGTCAATAACAGGCAATTCTTTAATCGCCTCCAATATTTCATCTTTGGAAAGAGCCATGTGATTTCTCCTTATTTCTCTACATTTACTTAAAAGCAATCGCCGCTATTTTGATTCTTGTTGAACTCTACCTTGCAGGACCGTTGCCAGACCGGCAATAGGTCCGTTGAGAACACGGGCAGTTCCCACTAATGGACTGTTGAGGGTGAAAACTAATCCAGCAAGTTGGCCATGCAATTGGCCAACCAAACGAGCCACCAGCTCTTCACGACCAGGAAGAGATGCGAGCTGTTTGACCTCTTCCGCGGAAAGTACCTGGGTGCCTATAAGTGCCAGTTTTATTTCAAGGTCCGATCCGTTTTCCCTTATGAAGTCCGCTACTATCTTGGCCGGCAGTTGCTCCTCTCCGTAACCAAATGCGATTCCCGTTGGCCCGTCCAAAAGATCTTTCATTTGAGGCCATTCCGCCTGATCGGCAGCGATTCTAAAAAGAGAGTTCTTAACAACCTTGAACTTTATTCCATTTTCTCTCAGTGCTGTTCTGAAAGAACTCATAGTAGTCACGTCGAGCCCTGAATAATCCGTTGATATTGCTATTGAGCAATCTCTCATGATTTGTTTGAATTCTTCTACTGAGTCCGCTTTTGCTTCTGTAGGCATAGCAATCTCCATATGTTTGGTATAAGCGGGGCAGTTAATCTAAAAAAACAATAAAAAAACCCCGGACGCAAACCCGGGGCGGCATTCCAATTGATCAATACGACCTTTTGCATTGCCTCGGTAGGCTACTAAAAGTTTAATCCGTCGAAACGGAGCCCACGGTCTGCGGCGACTATATCTATTCTACTGTCAGAGATGTTAATGATGCAATATCTATCGCTACACTCGGTCCCATTGTAGTCGTCAAGTAAGCGGATTTAAGAAATTGGCCTTTCACGCCAGAAGGCCTCATCCTGATTATGTTATCTACAAGCAGTGAAAGATTGTCGAGGAGTTGGAATTCCTCAAAGCTAGCTTTACCAATAGACGTGTGTATTATTGAGGAGCGGTCAAGCCTGAACTCAACTCTACCTTTCTTCGCCTCCTCGACTGCTCTCGGAATATCTTCTGGAGCGACGACAGTCCCGGTCCTTGGATTGGGCATAAGGCCTCGTCTACCTAGTATCTGGCCCAGTCTACCCACTTTTCCCATCATATCAGGGGTGGCTATTGACACATCAAATTCAAGCCAACCGTTTTGGATATCTTTGATCATGTCATCGTTGCCAACATGATCTGACCCTGCTGATTTGGCAATCTCCATAGCATCGCCTTGGCAGAAAACCAGGGTCCGAATCTGCTTTCCGACCCCATGAGGAAGCAGTGCTACTCCTCTTACCATTTGATCTGCATGTCTTGGATCAGCACTCGTCCTGAGATGAAGCTCCACTGTTTCATCAAATTTTGCGGTTGCACTATTCTTAGATAGTGTAATAGCCTCTTCCACTAAGTATTCTCTTTCCTTCTCAATTTCGGCAACTGCCGCCTTATATCTTTTGCCGTGTTTTGCCATTTCAGTAAACCTCTCAAGTCACTAGGTACGGCTAGCGTACCTGGATACCCATACTTCTAGCGGTCCCCTCGATAATTTTCATCGCCCCATCTAAATCTGCTGCATTCAAATCATTTATCTTTGTTTCTGCAATCTCCTTAACTTTATCGCGAGATATCGTTGCCACTTTTTCAACTAAGGGATTACCACTACCTTTATCGACTCCAGCAGCCTTTCTTAAAAGGTCTGAGGCCGGCGGGCTTTTGATGATGAAATCAAAAGACCTATCCTCATACACAGTAATTTCCACCGGGACGATTGAACCTGCCTGAGAAGCCGTCTTCTCATTATATTCTTTAACAAATCCCATTATATTGACTCCATGTTGCCCAAGTGCCGGGCCAACGGGTGGGGCCGGAGTCGCTTTTCCTGCTTCTATCTGGAGTTTTATTAGTCCAATGACTCTTTTTGCCAACTCATTCCCCTTTTGTCAGGCTTTTTCTACCTGCAGAAAATCAAGCTCCACAGGCGTTTCTCTACCAAAAAAAGAAACCAATACTCTAATTTTTGCGCGATCCAGATAAACTTCATCAACCGCACCCATGAAATCCACGAAAGGACCGTCAGTAATACGAACTGTTTGGCCTTGGGCAAATCCCACTCGAACTCTAGGTTCGTCTGATTCGATCTGATTAAGTATATTATCTACTTCATGTTGCTCAAGAGGGACCGGTTTTGGCCGGTTTTCACTTTCGTCCTCAGCAGATACGAATCCTGTTACTCCAGGGGTATTCCGAACTACGAACCAACTTTCATCATCCATTTCCATTTGCACTAAAAAGTATCAAGGGAAGATCATTCTAGATACTGACTTCTTCTGGACGTCCTTATATTCCATCTCTTCTTCGGTGGGCACTACCACTTCGAAAATCTTGTCACTGACATCCATAGTTTGGATACGTTGGATAAGATTCTTCTTTACTCGATCTTCCTGGCCAGAATACGCGTGTATTATGTACCACCGTTTATCTTCTACTTGCTCTTGAGTCATTAATCCCCCAATAGCCAATCTAGTCAAGTATCAGGCCAAATCCCCAACCAAAAATGAGGTCAGCGATACCAAGTACCACACCAATAACAGCGGACACCGCAAGTACCATCAAAGTCAACCTTAGGGTCTCGTTCATGGTTGGCCATGTGACTCGCCTAAGCTCCCCTACAACTTCCCCAAAGAACCTAAAATTGATCCCACGTCTAGCTGCACCAGAACCAAATCTTTGCTGCAACGCTTTACCTTACTTCCCTATGAAGTGTGTGCGTCCTACATCGAGGACAATATTTTTTAAGCTCTAGCCTTTGCGGATCATTACGGCGACTTTTATTGGAATTATATGTACGCTCTCTACAATCCACGCAGCCAAACGTAACTAGTATTCTGTTTTCGCCTCTTCGAGCCATTAAAACAATCCTATGTGATGCACATCCAAAAGAAACGACCAGGCTTTATGTGGTCATCCACACTTACCCAGTCGATTTCTGTCAGCCTATTACCTTTGTGATTACGCCAGACCCTACTGTCCTACCACCTTCCCTGACAGCAAACCTCAGTTGCTCGTCTAATGCTACAGGGGTTATCAAATTAACGTTCATCTCAATATTATCTCCGGGCATAACCATTTCCACCCCGTCTGGAAGTTTTATATCTCCAGTAACGTCAGTCGTTCGTATATAAAACTGAGGTTTATATCAATTAAAAAATGGCGTGTGCCTTCCTCCTTCATCTTTGCTGAGAACATAAACTTGGGCTTCGTATGCCGTATGAGGTTGAATACTTCCAGGCGCTGCTAACACCTGTCCTCTCTCAATATCCTCCCGGTCGACTCCCCGCAGCAACAAACCAACGGCATCTCCCGGTTCACCAGTCGCTAGTGTTTTATGAAACATTTCTACGCCTGTAACGATAGTTTTGTAGGTGTCCTTAATTCCAACTACTTCAATCTCATCACCAACATTGACGATACCCTTTTCTACCCTACCCGTCACAACAGTGCCGCGTCCCTTTATGCCAAACACATCCTCAACAGGCATCAAAAAAGGTTGATCTTTAGGACGGTCAGGAACAGGCACATATTCGTCAACAGCATCCATAAGTTCCCAGATACCCTTGCCCCATTCACTATCACGCCCTTTATCATCTGATTCTAGGGCATTCAGAGCACTTACTCTTACAAAGGGTATGTCGTCACCTGGAAATCCGTATTCAGACAACAATTCCCTCATTTCGAGTTCCACGAGTTCAAGCAATTCTTCATCATCTAGCATATCGACTTTGTTCATAGCGACAACCATTCGGGGCACTTCTACCTGCCTTGCAAGCAAAATATGTTCTCTTGTTTGTGGCATAGGACCATCTGGAGCACTTACCACTAAAATCGCTCCATCCATTTGCGCAGCGCCCGTTATCATATTCTTGATATAGTCTGCGTGGCCAGGACAATCTACATGGGCGTAGTGTCTGCCCTCTGTCTCATATTCGACGTGGGTAATAGCAATCGTTACGCCCCTCTCTTTTTCTTCAGGAGCGTTATCGATAGTATCGAATGCCCTATAGTCGGCAAGCCCTTCCGAAGCTAAAACAGAAGAAATCGCCGCTGTAAGTGTAGTTTTACCATGATCAACATGGCCTATAGTACCAACATTAAGATGTGGCTTTGTCCTTTCATATACCTGCTTCGCCAATTCTCATATCCTCCAATATTCTGGGCGCCAGATTTACAGTCTGGTGGATTTAACCACTCTCCCAACCCTCCAAAAAGTCGCTCATCAGTTTAGCACAGGCATCCCGACTAATATTGTTTTATATATAGCCGTTATCAGTGACCTTCATAACTACTGCTAATCGCCAACTGACACTATATTTTATGCCTACGACCTTAGTGGGGTCAACAGAATATATTTAGTTACCAATCAAAAATTTAAAAGGCCTCTAACTTTTCTAGAATCTGATCCGATGCTTCAAACCTCACAATATCAAGGACCTTTATCAATGGAAGAGATTTCTCGAGGGCGATTTTCTTACAATCCTCATATTCTGGTGAAACCGCGATATCCTTCCCGTTCGACACCTTAATCTTGACATTAACTACCCCCATAGAAGACTGAAACTCTTCTATCCTTCGATCGGCCTCAATTCTCTCTACTGATCTAACTCTTATACCAAGCGTGGATGTTTCACTAAGGATGAGCCTTACAGCATCGTCTTTCAATTCGGAAGTGACGAGAGCAGACATTAATACAGCAGGCCGATTCTTTTTCATTTGAATGGGCGTATACCATACATCTTTAGCACCTATATCAAACAGCCTCTCTTGAACGTATCCAAGAACCTCGCCCGTACTATCATCAATATTGGTTTCTAGAATAAGTAAATCAGAATTCGCATTAATCCCTCTTAGCTCACCAATCGTGAGGCAAAGAGCATTGGGATATTCATCCGGATTCCTCGTACCCAATCCATATCCGATAGACGAAGTCTGCATAACAGGGGAAGTGAAATCTGCAATGGTTCCAAGAATAGCCGCTCCGGTCGGAGTTAACATTTCTCCTGTTGCCGGTAGGGTTGTTGGTGGCGGGTAAGAAGGTGAATCTGTTGCCTGCAAGATTGCAGCAGTTGCCGGGGCTGGTACAGGAATCAATCCGTGTTGAGATCTCAGGGTCCCTGAACCAGTGGGTAGGGCCGAACAAAACACTTTTTCGAGTGCAAGCTTTTCCAAGCCAAACATAACTCCTACAACATCAATCAAAGTATCTAGGGTTCCAAGTTCATGCAGATGGACGTGCTCGGGTTGTACACCATGCACTGCACCTTCTGCCAGACCTATAAGTCTGAACACTTCCGTAGACTGTGATTTAACTCTAGGCGACAGACCAGATGCTTGAACAATTCTTACGAAATCTTGCCATCGACGAGGGATTTTGGAATTGGTGTCGAGTTTTATATCTAAGTGCGTCCCGCTTATCCCGCCCCTTTGCGCAGAAGTGACCTGCAACCTTATACCGGTAAGTACAAGATATCCGACAAAATTTTCTAACTCACTTTTTTCAAGAACGGCGACGATCCTAGCAGGAAGAAGCATATCTCCACTTGCTCCACCAAGAGCTTGTATATATGCCACTTTCATCTGGAAACACCTTATTAGGTGACACAAAAACGCGGGGATATGCGCCCCGCGTTTTTATTCGAGTGTCAGTAATCCTAGTTAGCTTGTTGGAGAAGTTAACGATGCCGGGGATTCAACTCTAATAACTATCCCTTCATCGTCTGCATCTATAATTGCAGTGTCTGCAGGACCAAGTTCCCCACCCAGCAATTTATCTGACAGCCTGTCCTCTACATCATCCTGTATCACCCTGCGCAGCGGCCTAGCCCCGAACTTGGGATCGTATCCATTCTCAGCCAGCCAAGATCTGCCTTCATCAGTAAGTTCAAGGGATATACCCTTTTCTAAAAGATTCGTAGAAACCTCTTTCATGAGAATATCTACGATGTCTTCCATATGTTCCCTGCTGAGAGCGTGAAATACGACGGTCCCATCAATTCGATTGAGAAACTCTGGCCTGAAAAAGTGTTTAACTTCATCTAAAACGTTGTTTTTCATACGTTCATAAGCTTCTTGATCGCCTTGGGCGCTCTCTGTCCTAGCATTGAACCCTATAGATCGATCCTCGCGTATGAGATCTGAACCAATGTTGCTTGTCATAACCACTAATGTATTCCGAAAATCAACCTTTCTACCCTTCGCATCCGTAAGATGCCCGTCATCAAAAATTTGCAGCAAAATATTAAAAACTTCTGGGTGGGCCTTCTCAATTTCATCCAGTAATATGACGCTGTATGATTTTCTCCGAACAGCTTCCGTCAGTTGGCCTCCTTCGTCGTAACCTATATATCCGGGAGGGGCTCCAACTAACCGGGCAACGGCATGCCTCTCCATGAATTCAGACATATCAAGCCTGATCATAGAATCTTCACTCCCGAATAGAAATTCAGCCAGCTTCTTAACGACGTACGTTTTGCCTACTCCAGTAGGACCCGAAAATATGAATGCGCCAGTAGGTCTTTTAGGATTTTTGAGACCGGAACGAGCCCTTCTAACCGCCTTGGATATAACCTGGATCGCTTCGTTTTGACCAATCACGTTTTCGTGGAGAACTTTCTCCATATTTATAAGTCGCTCAGTTTCCGTAGCCGCAAGCCTTGTAACGGGTATCCCTGTCCACATGCTCACAACTTCTTCAATATTCTCTTCATCTACTATGGGTTGATCATCCCCTCGCTCTTCTTCCCATTCCCTCTGCAATGTTTCGAGCTTTTCACTTAAAGTCATTTCGCGATCTCTCAGCTCAGCGGCAAATTCATACTGCCTGCCAGAAATGGCCTCATCCTTCTCCTTTCGCACGCTTTCAAGCATACGAGAAACCTCTTTAACAGACAGGGGGGCGGTGCTGAAGCTAATTCTGACTCTAGAGGCTGCCTCATCTATCAAGTCAATTGCTTTATCCGGAAGAAACCTATCCGCAATGAATCTGGACGCCAAACTCGCAGCCGAGCGTAACGCCTCATCTGATATCTCTAAATTGTGATGTTCTTCGTATTTCTCTTTCACTCCACGGAGTATGTCTACAGTCTCATCGACCGATGGCTCCTCTACCCTAACTGGCTGAAATCTCCTTTCTAGAGCCGGATCTCTTTCAACGTACTTTCGATAGTCATCTAGGGTAGTCGCGCCGATAGTCTGCATCTCACCTCGTGCCAAAGAAGGTTTTAGTATGTTCGCCGCATCAACTGCCCCTTCTGCTGCACCAGCGCCCACCATAGTGTGAATCTCATCAATAAACAGAACACAGTTTCCCGCACTTTTTATCTCTTCTATAACTTTCTTCAAGCGTTCTTCAAACTCTCCACGATATTTAGTACCGGCTACAAGAGAACCCATATCAAGTGTTACTAGGCGCTTCCCTTGCAAGGTACCAGGAACATCATTAGTAGCAATCCGCTGAGCGAGCGCTTCGACTATCGCCGTTTTCCCTACCCCTGGCTCCCCAATGAGAACAGGATTGTTCTTTGTTCTGCGGCTGAGGATTTGCGTGACCCTCTCTATTTCCTTTTCTCTTCCTACAGTAGGATCAAGTTTTCCATCGTTTGCCCGATCAGTCAGGTCGATCCCTAACTGATCAAGAGTGGGGGTTTTTGTAGATGTCTTAGACCTTCCCTTGGCTTGCGACGCCCGATCACTTTGATTCAACACACTGGTAGTTTCCCCGCGCACTATATCGAGCGATACTCCCAAACTATCCACAACCCACGCAGCTACACCCTCTCCTTCCCTCATCAAGCCAATCAGAAGATGCTCTGTCCCAATATAGTGGTGGTTAAGCCTCCTAGCCTCATCGACCGCAAGCTCTATCACCTTCTTAGCTCGGGGAGTCAAGCCGATTTCACCACTCGACGCAGTTTCACCTTTACCAATAATGAACTCTACTGCCGAACGAACCTTACTGAGTTCTATCGCTAAACTGGCAAGCACCTTTGCCGCTGTTCCATCCGTCTCCCTGACCAGCCCCAGCAAAATGTGCTCAGTGCCAATGTAATTGTGGTTAAACCGTTGCGCTTCTTCCTGGGCAAGCGAGAGTACTCTCCTCGCCCTTTCAGAGAATTTTTCGAATCTGCTAGCCATAAAGGTAGACTCCTGCTGTGTTATTCGTCAGCTGTGAAAACCTGCTCGCCAAATTCCTCTTCGGATTGTTTTAGAGATAGGCCCAGCCGTTTGCGATCTGCCTCTATCCTCAAAATTTTTACTTTTACTGCCATTCCTTCGGAAACAACTTCTCTAGGATGTGCAATCACAGCACTGGTGAGTTCAGTGACATGTATGAGACCTTCTATTGAATCCTCCAACCTAGCGAATGCTCCAAAGTCAGCCAGCTTCGTTACCGTGGCGGCTACGACATCTCCAACCTGGTATCGTTCATGTATAGTATCCCAAGGCTCCGGATGCATTCTACGCAAACTAAGCGCAATTTTCATGCTTTCACGATCCACTCTCAACACGAACACATCGAGCTCTTGTCCAACAGAAACGATCTCTTCCGGGGAATTTACCATCCCCCAAGACAGTTCTGAAATATGAATCAGGCCATCAGCACCCCCCATGTCTACAAAGGCTCCAAAATTACTTATGCCTGTAACTTTACCTTTGCGAATCTCTCCCTCACTAAGCTCCTCTATCAACGCTGCCTTCTGTGCTTCACGTTGCTCCCTCAAAGCCGATCGTTCTGAGAAAATAGCTCGATTTCTTGATCTATTTACTTCCAGAACTTTCACTTTTAAAGACCTCCCTATAAATTCCCCACCATCGGGTTGAACATTACCAGGTTGATCCTTCTCTATCAATTCACAATCTGCAGTAGACTGACTCTCTTCGGACTCGGTATGAGGAACAAGA
>CAZZBP010000039.1:0-940 GCA_964652755.1 uncultured Dehalococcoidia bacterium | reverse complement strand
TGATCTATTTACTTCCAGAACTTTCACTTTTAAAGACGTCCCTATAAATTCCCCACCATCGGGTTGAACATTCTCTATTAATTCACCATCTGCAGTAGACTGACTCTCTTCGGACTCGGTTTGAGGAACAAGAAGATCATGCGATATAGTGACTAGCTGGGACATTGGAACAAAACCTTGGACATTAGCAACTTCGAGAATGCATCCCCCTCTGTTGAAACCGATGATATTACCTTCAATGGTCTCATCAACTTCCATATATTTCTGGAGTTCCCGCCATCCTTCCTCTCCACGTGCCCTATCAACAGAAAGTATTGGACCGTCTTGTGAGTCTGGTCTAAGCACGAAGGCTATGAGGGGATCTCCTTCATTTATCGCTTCAAGTTCCTCAGACGGAATCGTTCTCATTTCATTGGGAGGTATGAATCCTTCTTCTTTGTGCCCGATATCAAGGTAGATACCCTCGCTATTGGCACGCATAACAGAGCCCTCAACTATCTCACCCCTCCGGAGAGATTTAAATTCCATCTCATCCAAAAGTTGCTGCATATCTAGTGGTGAATCATCTTGGGTTTGTGGAGGCATAATTGTTCTGACCGCTACCGAAATATAGATTTAGCCAACTAAGGCAAGCTTAATTATAGGGAACGTTAGCCGTTCAGGTAAAGCGGATCTATAACATAATTGGAGTAAGGCAGTTTCTAATGCCTTTTCAAGCGAGTGGTTCCGTGACTATATAATTTGCTGATGAGTTACCCGAAAGAAATGTGTTACCTGAAACAAAACTCAAACAAGAGTCACTGTGGAATTTCTTACGGCGAACTATTAGCTCTAAACTGGTAGATTAGAAAAGTCCCCTGGCAGTGGCCTATTTTCCCACGCCGTCACCAGCGCAGTATCGTAGGTGCTGAAACGTTTCACTTCCGTGTTCGGGATGGGA
>CAZZBP010000038.1:1577-19643 GCA_964652755.1 uncultured Dehalococcoidia bacterium | reverse complement strand
GGCGAAATATCGTCAAAGGAAGATCAAATCAAGCTGGCTCAAAGCCTCTTGACTTCTTGTTAGCCTACCGAAACCCCTGATACTCCAGGTTCGGTCATTGACTCAGGATTCAGTATTTCTCTAAGTTCGGATTCCTCTAGGTTAGTTTCAACAATGGCGATTTCTAAAATCGTTTGGCCCGTCGCTTGCGCTTTATGCGCTATAGCGGCGGAAGCATCGTAACCGATATGAGGTACTAGAGTGGTGACAATTGCTAGACCGCTTTCCACCATTTCGGGGCCCTTGTCGGTGGCTTTTAACCCATCAACGCATTGGTCTGCTAGGTTCCCTGAAGCTTTTGATAGCAGTTCTATAGACTGCAGTAAGTTATAAGCTGCGACAGGCATCATGACGTTAATTTCAAAGTTTCCGGATTGCCCAGCTATACTGACAGTAGCGTCATTTCCGATTACCTGTGCGGAAACCTGACATACTGACTCTGGTATAACTGGATTTACTTTGCCAGGCATTATAGAACTCCCCGGCTGAACTTCCGGAATTTCTATTTCACCAAATCCACCCCGAGGTCCAGACCCCATCCAACGGATGTCGTTTGCAATCTTCATCAGGCTAACGGCAATAGTCTTCATCGTTCCGCTTGACTCGACTACGTTGTCGAGAGTGCTTTGCGATTGAAAATGGTTTTTCGTTTCTTTGATTTCGACTCCCAGTGATTTAGATAATCGCTTACAAACTTTCGTCGCGAACTCAGGATGAGTGTTGACTCCCGTACCTACAGCTGTGCCTCCCAATGCTACCTCCGCTAGTTCTCTGAGGGCATGATTGGATCGTAAAATGCCCCTTTGTATTTGCCCCGCGTGCCCAAGAAATTCCTGTCCCAGTCTCACTGGAGTTGCATCTTGGAGATGGGTTCTACCAGTTTTAATTATTGGCATGAACTCTTCCGCCTTTTTACTCAGAGATTTCTCTAATTTCTCTAAAGATGGAATTAGACTGTTTTTGATTGCTCCGACTGCTGCTATGTGTATTGCAGTGGGAATAACGTCGTTTGAAGATTGGCCAATATTGACGTGATCGTTCGGGTGCACTGGAGTTCTTGATCCGATTTCGCCACCTAGAATTTCTATAGCGCGGTTTGAAATTACTTCGTTTACGTTCATGTTCGTCGAGGTACCTGAACCGGTCTGGAATATATCCACAACGAATTGGTCATCGAAGTCTCCAGTCACAACTTCTGTGGCAGCCTTTATGATTGCATCCCCAAGATTGTCGTCTATAAGTCCGAGTTCCATATTTGTTTGAGCGGCTGCTAGTTTGACGCGTGCTATGGCCTCGATGAATGACCTTGAAAACCGTAATTCACTTATTGGAAAATTTAATACAGCGCGCATCGTGTTAGCGCCGTAGTATGCGCTGATTGGAACTTTGAATTCCCCCATTGAATCGCGTTCTCTTCGATACTTGGTCTGTTCCGGCAAGAGTTACTCCTTTAGTCAATGACTTAATTTCTTAATTTTACTGTTTATACTGCATGTTAGCTTGCTCTTTGCGGCTACCTGCCGGCGAATTCAGCAATTATTCTGGCGACCTTAACATCATGGCCTGAAAGGCTGAAATCGGCTCCTGTAATGATTTCGATTCTGGGATCGTATTTGTATCCAGAGAAGATCTCAGTGATCCTTGCTGGAGTAGATAAGAGGTCCCTTTCTCCTGTTACAACAAGGAGAGGTCGTTTGTCTTTACTCAAGCGAGAGGAGGATGCACTATTGGGCGGAGGAGAAACGAGGACAAATTTGCTAGCAGAACCAAGCCCTTTTGCGCCGTCCATTATTGCCGAGGCACCAAATGAATATCCAACGACAGTGATTCTGTTTTTATCGAGACCGGGCCATCTTTTCATTATATTAACGGCAGATTTCACGTCTTTGGTTTCTCCTTTTCCACCATCGTGTTTTCCTTCGCTAGCACCGGTTCCACGAAAATTGAATCTGAGAGTTGCAAATCCCTCAGAGTTTGCTAATTTGCAAATCGAAGAAACCACTTGTTCGTTCATGTTTCCACGGAAAGATGGGTGGGAATGGCAGACAACAATTCCAGGATGTGGACCGGGTATGTCATCCGGTATCGATAACATACCTTCAAGCAGTAATTTTTCGCTTTTGAAAGCGATCGATGATACCGACATTTAAATGGTTCCTAAAAAAAATTCTGTTGTTAGTTCCCCAAGGATATCTTCATACCCATGAAAGAAGTGATCAGCCCCTGTGATTGTCGCTACCTGTCGCGGCTGCGTAAAACGTCCTGATAAAAATTTGAAATGTCCATGAGGAAAATCATGATCGCGATCTCCAGATATCAATAATTTAGGTTGAACCATCTCAACTGTGCCAAATGTTGAATACCAACGTTGAGGACATGCTACCGATACGACTGATTTAATCTTGATTGTCGCTAAAGTCGCTTCAAGTGCCATCCATGCTCCAAATGAGTAACCGAAAATGCCAATCCTACTGCCGTCTACCAAAGTGTGAGTAAATAAGAATTCAATGATTGAGATAATGTCTGCTCCTTCAGACTTTCCTCCGGTAAATTCTCCACTACTATTGCCGACGCCTCGAAAATTGAAACTAAGGGTTGCAATGCCGTTTTTCAACAAGCTTTCATCTACCTTCTCTAGAACGTTGTTATCCATGGACCCTCCGTGTCTCGGATCCGGATGACAAAGCAACACGCAGGGAGGACGGCTCTCTCCTGAAGGCAGATTAAGTCTAGATTCTAGTTCAATATCACCAGATTTGATGTTGATGAATGGTTTGTTCAATATTCCTTCATACCTGCCATGAACATTAAGATGCCCTCCTGTTCCAAAATTAGAAAGGCGTATATTATGAGATCATACAGATTACTTTATTTGATTTGATAGCGATAATTTGGAATAGGACATAACCAACTGCCTATTATAAGGATGAATAGTATGAGAGAAGTTGATCTTAGAAGTGATACGGTCACCCAGCCGTCGCCAGAAATGCGTCAGGCTATTGCAGAAGCGAAAGTTGGAGATGATGTGCACGGAGACGATCCTTCAGTCAATCTGCTTGAGCAGATGGCAGCGGATGTCATGGGAAAAGAGGCGGCCGTATTCGTTGCTAGCGGTACTATGGGCAACTTGATCTCTGTTCTTGCTCATGCCGGGAGGGGTGACGAAGTGATCCTGGGAAATAAATCCCATATTTTTCTAGCAGAAGGTGGCGGGGCTTCAGCTTTAGGTGGAGTATCGTACCATTTAGTTAAAAATGACGAACGGGGAATGCTTGACCCGGATGAGGTAAGGGAAGCTATTCGTGATTCTTCTAATCATCACTATCCCAAAACTGCGTTGGTAGCCCTTGAGAATACTCAAAATACTTGCGGAGGTAGAGCGCTTTCGCCGGAAGATACCGCGGTGATAGCCAATGTTGCTCATACAAACGATGTTCCTCTACATATTGACGGTGCTCGTATTTTCAACGCTTCGGTTAAGTTAGAAACTCCTGTTTCTGAGTTAGTTAGAGAAGTTGACAGTATCAGTTTCTGTCTGTCAAAAGGACTTAGCTGCCCCGTTGGTTCCGTTGTGTGCGGAAGCAACGAGTTCATAGACAATGCGAGACGGATGAGAAAAATGGTAGGAGGAGGTATGAGACAGGCAGGCTTTCTAGCTGCAGCAGGAATAGTGGCTCTAGAGTCAATGGTTGAACGGCTAGCGGATGACCACGCGAATGCTACGAAGTTGGCAAATGGGTTGAAAAAATTGCCAGGTATTACTATCACTCCTGAGGAATTGGAAACCAATCTGGTTTTTTTTGAGATAGAACATCATGACAGAGCAGGACTCTCAAGAAAATTGGAGGCCGAGGGCATAAAGGGCGGTTCAGCGGCTAGGAGATGGAGATTTGTGACTCACTACGGGATAACTTCAGAGGATATAGACTACACGTTAAATGTTTTGAGTAGCGCTCTGGCTAGCTGATTCCATACCGTCAGTGTTTTAAGCTATTCACCTTCAGATTTACCCGAGTCAACATATTTAACTTCTTAACAGGGCGACCTTTTATTCTGACTTTTGTGTATAACAGCAGGCACTGAGAATGTTCCTGATATTACATAATTATAAGTTCAGGTTGTTCTGGGTAAGTATGCTTTTTGATGACGCAGGCCGAATGATTACGCCCATGGCTGTTGGTTGGCTTGTACTCATACTTACGGATTCTCCACTCTGGGTGGGGATATCTGCCGGTGTTTCCGGACTTGGTCTAACACTGTTCAGCCCGATTGCAGGAGTTCTCGTTGATAGGTATAACCGGCGAGATCTTCTTTTTCTGACTCTGGCATGCCAAATGGCATGCGGGTTGATTTTGGGCGTTCTGGTACATACTAATAATGTCTCAATTCTCTCTGTTCTCATACTCGCTTTCATTATGGGGCTTAACGGAGCAACGCGATATTCTTGTGTGAGTGCTTTAACACTTGATCTCGTAGGACGTTCGAACCTTTTGAAGGGTGTTGCTGCCAATTTTTTTTCAATGACCATTATGGGAGTTGTTGCTCCTGTCGCAGGGGGATGGATCATCCGCTCACTAGGAGTTCCATACGCCTGCTATCTTATAGCGGGAGTATCCTTGGTTTCGTTGGGGATTCTCATGAACTTAAAGGAGATCAAGGCGCCAGAAAAAGTGTTGTCCAGCCACGTTGAAGATCTCGTGGAAGGGGCCAAATTTGCATTCAATTCGCCGATCGTTCGTATGTTAATACTTGCGATATTGGTTTCTGAGACTTTTGGGTGGGCCGTAGAGTCTATGCTTCCTGTAATTGCAAGAGACGAGTTTTTGTTGGGACCGGATGGCTTGGGCTATTTGATGTCAGCTGGCGCTTTCGGTGCAGTCATTCCTAGCATCATAATTTCTGTAGTTCCTGATATAAAAAACAAAGGGATACTTATGGTGATAGGTTTGGTTTGTTTTGGCAGCGGGCTAATTTTGTTTGCCTTCTCAAAACAGTTATACATCTCACTGATCCTTATCGCGTTTACTATGGGGTCAGCGACTGCTTATGAAAGTGCTCTATCCACGCTTATCCAAACGTCTGTACCTAATGAAATGAGGGGGAGAGTGTTGAGTTTCCAAACTTTCAGCTGGGGATTTAGCGGAATGGCTGGGTTTCACGCAGGTGCTGTGGCCGCTCTTTTCGGTGCACCCGTGGCGGTCGCGGCGGGGGGCGTGATTGTATTGCTTAACGGGTTGAGAATTGGGAAAAAACTAATTGTATTAGTAAGGGAATCTCAAAGGAGCGTTTCGTCGAGACTGGATAATTAAATCGGTTGAGTGTCGTCAGGATGGAAGATTTTCAGAACTGTCTGTTATGTATCTATCACCCCACCACCCCGATAGTCTTTCGGCAATATATTTTTCGTAGCCAAGTTTCCCTGGATCGTAAAAATGGTTAATTGATAGTCCTTCGGGAAGATTTTCAGAAAGTTTGAAATGGCCCTCATAATCATGTGAATACTCGTAACCTTTCCCGTATCCCTCATTGGCCATAAGGTTCGTTATTGCATTCCGAAGATGTAACGGGATTTCTGAATCACCCGAAGTAGTTACTTCTGCCAATGCTGCGTCAATAGCTTTGTAAGCTGAGTTGCTCTTTGGGGCCGAGGCCAGATAGATAGTTGCCTCTGAAAGCGGTATTCGCCCTTCCGGAAGGCCGATAAGATGAACAGCCTGTTGGGCTGCAATTGCTATACTCAACGCTCGAGGGTCGGCAAGGCCTATGTCCTCTGAGGCAGATATGACAAGTCTCCTCGCTATAAATATCGGGTCTTCCCCTGCGTCCAGCATTCTGGCGAGCCAATATATAGATGAGTCTGGGTCTGAACCGCGAATCGATTTTATAAAGGCTGATATGGTGTCGTAGTGATGATCGCCGCCCTTGTCGTATTTCCTTCCGCGGGTTTGTAGAACTTTCTCTATTGTCTCGGTTGTGACTGACTTGGTTGAGATTCCCATTGGCATTGAGTCTAAAGCTAACTCCAATGCATTTAGGGCCCAACGAGCATCACCCCCTGCCATATTGGAAATCATCGCGAGGGCATTGTCATCTATCACTATGGCTTCTTCGCCCAGGCCATTTTCATTAGACCTAACAGCATTCTTCAGGATAGATGCTATTTCAACTTTGGACAGAGGTTTCAAGGTAAAAACTCTACACAGCGAAAGCAACGGAGACACTACTTCGAACGAAGGGTTTTCAGTTGTCGCGCCGACAAGAACTACAGTTCCTTCTTCCACGTGAGGCAATATGACGTCCTGCTGTGATTTGTTGAACCGGTGAATCTCATCAATAAACAGCACGGTTCTCTGGCCATTCATTCCGAGCCTATCTCGGGCATTGTTCACAGCTTTTCGCAGATCTGAAACGCCAGAAGTCACGGCACTCATAGTGCTAAGATGACATCCTGCTATACCAGCGACGATATTGGCAAGGGTGGTTTTCCCTGTCCCAGGAGGCCCCCACAATATAAAGGAAGGTATATGGCCCGATTCCAGGCTTCTCCGTAATGGGCTGCCTTTTCCTATGATGTGTTCCTGCCCGACAAATCCTTCCAGAGTATTTGGCCTCATTCTTGCTGCCAAAGGCGCGACATTGGTTAAATTTCTTTGTGCTTCGTGCTCAAATAAGGTCATTGGTTAGCGCTGTTTATGAAAATTAGCTTTTCTGGGGAGTAACATTTGACGCAGTGTACATGAGTTGTAAATAAACAAATATTGTTGGCAACTTTTATATTAGGTAAATGAGCAATCTACTATGTATTGTCGTATTATCCAATAAGAAAAATGAGTATAGATGTCTGCGCTGCAAGCGGTTTGTAGGCAGAACTTATTATTCCTCGACGGAAGGAATCGGATTTCTTCATCTCTGGTGTAGGCTAATGGATGTAGGGTTATTGAAACGATAGGCGAACGCATCACTGGTAGTAGGGACGGTACTGATTTTGCTCAACCAGGGCGATTTTATCTTTTCTGAACATTTCTACAGGGGCATGCTTTGGAAGATTCCACTAACATTTGCTGTACCGTTTGTTCTGGCTACCTGGGGAGCGGTTATGAATTGTCGTAGAGCTGAAAAATCCTAGATCTTGGAGAGTCTGGCAATTGTTACCCCCGGCCCTCCTTCAGCTGGCGCAGCTGGGTATTCGAAATCTTCAATCATGTGATGAGAAATTAAGTAGTCGTGAACAGCTTTCCTCATATCTCCTCCACTTCTGCCGTGAATAATATTGAAACTGACCATACCTGCATTAGCTGCCTTCGTCAGATATATATCTAAATTTTTCATCGCAACTTTGATGCTTAATCGACGCAAGTTTATCTCGGATGATACAGATAATTGTCGATACAATCTGGACTCTTCACGCCTCTCGTATGGCAATTCAGGCATTCACATTTTGAAGAATGGTTCTTGTGAGAGTGTCGTCTTCTTCAGGAAGAACAGTTCTCAGATCAAATATCAAGCGATCATCTTCTATTCTACAGACCACAGGTGATTCACAGTTGCGCATTTTGGCTCCTATTTCATCAGGCGAGCCATTATCCAAAACCAGGCTGATTGACTCCATATCGAATCCGGGAAAACTCCCGCCGCCGATAGCTGATCTAGTCTCTTCTATGGTCAAGAGACCTTCTAATCGATTCTCTAGTGTTTGAGCCCTTTCAAGGAGCTGATGCTTCGTGGCAGAAATCATTCGCCATATAGGTATCTTTTCTTCTGCTTCTTCTTTTATGTAGTGTAAAAGTGTTGCATTTAATGCCGCTAAGTTCATTTTGTCTATCCTAAATGCTCTTGCAAGTGGATGTCTGACAAGTTGTGAAATGTAGTGTTTCTTACCGATGATTATGCCGGATTGAGGGCCGCCAAGTAGCTTGTCCCCAGAGAAAATACATAAGTCTACTCCTTCTGCGATACTGTATCGAGGAACCGGTTCCCCTGTAAGCCCAAATCGTGAGGGGTCCAACAGGCAACCACTTCCGATATCGTGAAGGACCGGGATTCCTTTATTCTGACCAAGTTCTGATAGTTCCCTTATTGTAGGAGCATGAGTGAAACCTACAATCTTAAAATTGCTCGCGTGGACTGAAAGCAGTGCCCCGGTGCTTTCAGTTATTGCTTTTTCAAAGTCTTGAATATAAGTTCTATTTGTAGTGCCCACTTCTTTTAAACCTGCGCCACTCTGAATTAGGACGTCAGGTATCCGGAATCCACCGCCGATTTCTACCGCCTCCGATCTGGATACAACAACGTCCTTTCCCGCGGCAGTTGAGGCGATCCCAAGTAAGACTGCAGAAGCATTATTATTTACAACTAGCGCAGCTTCTGCTCCAGTGAGCCCGCAAAGAATTTGAGAGACCTGAGATTGACGAGAGCCTCTTTTCCCTGAAGGAAGATCGAGTTCAAGATCGCTGTAGCCTGCTGATGCCTCAGAGGCGGCCTGAAGCGCATCTGAACTTAGGGGAGAACGTCCCAAATTGGTGTGCAGTACTACCCCAGTGGCGTTAATAACCCGAACAGGCCAGTTGCGCCATCGAGTTCTTGCGATACTTAAAATATCAACGGTGAGACTTTCCAATGAAGGGGCTGGACCACCTGCCGTCATTTTTTCACGGGCGATATCCAATGTCTCGCGAACGAGCTCTGTCACGTTCGAAATACTGAACTCGTCACTCAGCTTTCGTACTTCTCTGCACTCCAAAATGGAACTGACGCTGGGTATGTTCCTATATTCGGCTGTCATATATATCAATCTCTCTCGATCTTGAGACGATGGAAATCGGTAGTCAATTATATCGCCTCAGTCCATCTCTAATAGAAATGAGTTTACGGAGAGTAGGTTTTAAAATGTCATTGACCCTACATTTTTTGTTCCTGTACAATGACGAAATTGAGTTTTGCGACGTAGGAGTGTAATGCTCACAATCGGACTTACAGGCGGCATAGGAACGGGCAAGTCCCTAGTATCGGATTTTCTGAAATACCAAGGGGCTGTTTTGGTTAATGCTGATTTGCGGGGCCATGAGGCCTATTCTCCGGGAACCCCAGGTTTTCAACAGGTCGTGAACGCTTTTGGTAAGGCAATTGTCGGGGTGGACGGTCATGTGGATAGAAAGAAGCTAGGCCCCATCGTATTTTCCGAGCCTGAATACATGGATCGACTGAACGGCATTATGCATCCCCTTATTAAGGATTTGATAGTTGACCGCCTAAACGAGATTGCTTTAGATGGGGACGAAATTGCCGTAGTGGAAGCGGCAATATTATTGGAAGCCGGATGGAAACCCCTTTTTGATGAAATATGGGTGGTCACTGCTAGTAATCAGGAGATTATCGCAAGACTAGAATCTAGGAACGGTCTCAGTAGGGAAGAGGCGCAACAAAGAATAGATGCCCAGATGTCGTCAGAAGAAAGGATTTCTTACGCTGATATTGTTTTGGAGAATAATGGAACTATAGAGAAGTTAAAGGAAAAAGTGGAGGAACTTTGGAAAGAACGAGTTCCTGAGCAAACTAGGAGTTGAAAGGCCAATTATGACAACCCAGAGTCTCTACAAAAGCTACATAATTGAAGAATATCACCTCGAAGAGGAACCTTATTACGTTCCTGTTGGGGACGAAATTGAACTTTTTGAAGCAGCATATCAACAGAAGCTTCCCCTGATTTTTAAAGGGCCAACCGGATGCGGAAAAACACGGTTTGTTGAATACATGTCATACAGGTTAGGAGTTGAACTAACCAAGGTTACAAAGAAGGCAGATGGCGGGCTCAACATGCCCTTAGTAACTATCGCATGCCATGAAGACCTAACAGCGAGCGATCTTGTTGGAAGATACCTTCTTGAAGGCGACCAAACAGTCTGGATTGATGGGCCGCTCACACGGGCCGTTAAGGTAGGTGGTATTTGCTATCTTGATGAGATTGTGGAAGCGAGAAAAGACACTACGGTTTTAATCCACCCTCTAACTGATCATAGAAGAATACTTCCTGTCGAAAAAAGGGGCGAATTGTTAGAAGCCGCAGAGGGATTTTTGCTAGTGTTGTCCTACAATCCTGGCTATCAGAGCGCGCTTAAAGATTTGAAACACAGCACAAGACAAAGGTTCGTTTCAATTGAATTTGATTATCCCCCTCGAGATCTTGAGGCACAGATAGTTCAGCATGAGGCAGGGATAGATGAAGATACGGCTCTTCAACTAGCCAAGCTCGGCGAGAAGGTTCGAAACCTCAAGGAACATGGGTTGGGCGAGGGTGCGAGCACAAGACTACTGATTTATGCAGGTAAACTTATAGCACAGGGTATAGCTCCTAGGAGAGCGTGCCAAGTGTCAGTGAACTGGGCCGTCACGGATGACGCCGCAATACAACAAAGCATAGCGGAGATCATCTCCTCCATATTCGAGTAAAGGATACGCTCGTTGCCTATAAAGCTGAGCATTCCTTTAATAAGGAAGGCGGTTAAATCGTCTTCAGGAAGATTCGTAGGCGAAGCAAATTTAAAACTGGCGGGTGTGATGGTTTTACTTACCCACAGGGATGGAGAGTACTGGATTATCCTGAATCGTAGAAGTATGACAGTAAAACATCACAAAGGTGAGATCTCATTCCCCGGGGGCAGCAAGGATGTAACAGATTCGGACCTGCTTTTTACAGCCCTGAGGGAAACTCAGGAAGAGATGGGGATAAACCCTGAAGAAGTTGAAGTGCTCGGCAAAATAGATGTGACGCCCACACAAACTGGATTTCTCATTTGCCCCTTTGTAGGGATAATTGATCATCCCTACAAATTTAGCCTGAGCAAGTCGGAGGTTGAATCCATATTGGAAATACCTTTATCCGGCCTGTTCTCTACTAACTATCGATGTGACGAGATCAAGTCTTCAAAGGATCAACTGCAGAAGGTGCCGGTATATTCATTTGATGGGAACGTCGTGTATGGGGCGACAGCTAGAATACTAGACAATCTGGCAGAATTGATAAAAGCAGCCTGAGATAAGATCTCAAGGAGCAACAGTGGCATCAAAATCACGAGAAACACTCGAAGCGCTCAAACCGAAATTTGAAAAATTCCCGCCCCCTGTTTTGGAGCGGTTTGAAGCGGCGTCTGTGAAAATGCCCACTGCGCTGTCTGCCGACCAACTTACAGCTTGGGCAAGTATGGGAATAACCATAGCAGAACAAACTGTAAGATCATGGGAAGCAGCTTCACATTTTTATCAGGTTAGCCCTGCTGTTTTAGCTTGTATGCCGTACAGTTATTTCGAAAAATGGATGGACTGTGGTGCCAAACTGTCCGAAGAGTCACCCACCCTTGCATCAGCCTATTTCGAAGCTAGTCCGGGAGCGATGAGTAAACTCAGATCTCGTCATATTGAAAGTTGGGCAAGCTTAGGGGACAGTCTTTATAAGGGGACTTGGAAGTCGAGCACTCTCGCGTGTAGATTCTTTGCACATAGCCCGGCTCTTCTTGACAGCCTGAGTTTTCAAGAACTCGAAAGATTTGCAGGGTTTCTAGACTCCCTTTCACACCGATCATATGACCTCTCAACAGAATGTTTAGCCTTAGGCGAGAAAATATTTCCTCTAGTTGGCGAAGACAAGGACGCATTCCTATCCCTAGCAACAACTCTAGTCGATACGGGGTGGAGAGAAGTAAAGAGTTTTTTTGAAGCAGGTTCGAAGGCCCTTCCTAGGATTGACGCCGAACAAAGGCTTCGGTTCATGAAGTTGGCAGAGAGCTTGGTACAAAATGGCGGGACCAACATACCGGGGACTATGCTAGAGATATCACAGGCCCTTTCGGAACTTAATGAGGAATATCACAGTATCGTACTTGGTCTTGCCGAGGCTCTTCTTACTGAGGAAGCAATGGCAATGCCAGAATTCATAAAGTCTTCCCCGTTTGTCCTTGAGAAATTGACCATCGGACAACTTGGAAGGTGGTATGAGGAGGGCGTAAACACCCTTCGTCAAAATAGAGACGGTGGACTTGCATTTTTCAAAATTGAATCTGCTCACTCAGAGGGTGTCATTGAGGCGTTATCGAGCGGAATAGAGTTCGATCGAATAAAGCCTGTAATGGAGATGTATTGTCGAGGGCTGGCAGGTGCTGAGATCAAGTTAGCCCAGACAGGTGATCTAGTTGAAAAAAATATTGGTTGGGTCTCAAACGAATCCCCTACAACGGAAGGCTCCACGGTCTTTGTTCCTACTGTTGTCGATCGATATGGGTCCAAGGATGAAAATTTCTCATGGTTTAAAGTCGTTTCTACCCATCAGGTGGCTCATCTGGAATTTGGGAGTTTTGGGTTCGAATTTGACCAACCTTCAATTTTGTTTCAAAACCTAAGGAATTCGCTTGAGCAGAAAAAGATCGCAGCTGCGGAAAAAATTGAAGAAGCTCGCAAGAAGGAAAAACATTCTGAGGATTCCGATAGCGAATTAGAAGATTTTATCTCTGATGATGATGAGACAGGCATTGAACGAGCCTGGTTAACAGATATGCAAAGGTTTTTCGATCTCTTTGAAGACCGAAAGCTTGCCTTGGATATATTTACGGTGGTAGAAGATGGTCGTCTCGATGCGCGTGTGAAATTTGAATATCCTGGTATAAAGTCATCCTATGTTCAAGTCCAATCAGACTCATACGCCAACAGGCCAGATATCAAAGAATTACCTGCTAGAGAAGCGATGGTTGAATTTATGGTTAGGCTAAGTCTTCAACAGTATGAAGGAGTGGCTGCACCGGTTAAGTACTCGGAGGAAGCAAGGCGTATCGCCTCAATCGCAAGGCGTGTTTTGATTCCAGAGGCCACTGTTGAAGATACTTCCGAAGCGTCGCTACGTATTTACGCCATAATATCAGCAATTCCCAATGAGGAGATTCCACCGGAAGACTGGGATGATATGGATTTCGAAGATGAAAAGGAAGAGGAATACACAGATCCTGACGATATGGAGCAACTTCTTCAACAGATTGGAATGGGCATGGAAATGGAGTTAAGGCCTGAAGGTGAAGACGAATATGAATCGATAGAAGATGTCGACTATAGAGGAGATTTTAAACCTGAGCTTGCTCAGCTCATGACTGAGCTCAGAATGCAGCAACAGGATCAAATGGGTCAGGCTGAGGGATAGACATTGACTCAGGAACTATTACAGGAATTGTTAGAGAACTGTGCTGAACTAGATCTCCAGGCTGTGCAGGGAGAAATTCAAGAATCAAGCGGGATGTTTGCCGACAACATAATGAAGGAAACCGGAGCAGATATGCCTCAGGCTCCTGAAAACTCCAAGGGACCTTTTGTTCATGTTGATGAAGATGGAGGAGAACTGGACTCAGCTGAACCTGAGACATTCGTTTATGACGAATGGGATTTTCGGGCAGAGGACTATAAACCAAGATGGTGTGTAGTACGGCAGAAGATGATGCAGGAAGGAGACTCAGCTTATTTTGGAACTACGCTCAATGAATACGGCACCCTTGTGACCAGGATAAGACGGCAGTTCGAGATGATGGTTCCTGAGATGTTTCGTAAGGAACGTAAGCTCATGGACGGGGAGGATATTGATATCGACGATGTCATTGAAAATATGATTGATATCAAGAGTGGTGCAAGCCCGGATGAGAAATTCTATTGGCGCAGGAATAAGGTACAGCGTGACGTTGCTGTGGCTTTCCTTCTCGACACCAGTGCCTCTACTGCAGAAGCAATAGACGAAGGGAAGAAAAACCAAGACGATTGGGATGCTCCAGATGATCCAGTGGAATATATGGTATGGCTTAGAACACGTCGGGGAGAACAAATGAGACGTTCATACAAGAGGATTATCGATGTTGAAAAGGAGTCAATGGTCCTGCTTATTAATGCTCTGGAGGCCATTGGAGATGTATACGGCATATATGGGTTCTCTGGATATGGACGCGAGAATGTAGAGTTTTACACGATTAAAGATCTTCAGGAAAATTTCTCCGATAGAGTAAAAAAGCGGATTGATCGCATAGCACCACTCCATGCTACCAGGATGGGACCAGCTATTAGACATACAACACATAAATTAGATCAGACTGATGCCAGAACAAAAATTTTGTTTCTAATCAGCGATGGCCGTCCCCAGGACAGAGGCTATAGCCGTGAAGGTGTTGAGAAAGAATATGCTGTACATGATACCCGTATGGCACTCGACGAAGCCAAGAATAAAGGAATCAACTCCTTCTGTTTGACAGTAGATAAAAATGGGCACGATTACCTAAAAACGATGTGTTCCGACATGGGTTACGAGATACTGGAGGACATTAACGATCTCCCAGAGAGACTTTTGGTGCTCTATAGAAGGCTGACTATGTAGTCAGCCTGTCATTCGATGTAATGACAGAATCGATTCAACATAGAAATAGAAAATAATTCGGACTGTTCCCCAGACTTCCGTAATTCCTTGAAGTACGACCATTCATATGAAATGCTAATATGAACCTGTGCTGTTAATAACCAGAGATCCTCGTGTGATCAGACTCTTAACTTGGAGAAAGCGATGAGTGAATCAGGGACACTAGCTAAACTAATTAATCTAGGACAATCAGTTTGGTATGACAATATAGATAGAAAGTTGATTCAAAACGGCGAAATCTCCGGATTAATTTCAACTGGCGTACGTGGCCTTACATCAAATCCGTCAATTTTTGAGAAAGCTATATCTTCTAGCGACGTATATGATTCTGATATTGAGATCATGTCCCGTCAAGGGAAGTCTGCTAGTGAAATATTTGAATCTCTGGCAGTCTCTGATATAAGAAATGCCGCCGAAATTCTTTCAAGCGTGTATTCTGAAACCAATGGCGCTGACGGATTTGTGTCGCTTGAGGTGAATCCCCACCTTGCCAATGACACGAATGGAACTGTAGAAGAGGCTCGACGTCTATTTAAGGCAGTGAATAAACCGAATCTTATGATCAAAGTTCCTGCCACCCCTTCTGGTATGCCAGCAATAAAAACTCTGATTTCAGAAGGGATAAATGTCAACGTGACTTTGATCTTTTCAACAACCTCTTATTCTGAAGTCAGAGAAGCTTATATTTCCGGACTGGAAGCACGCGTTAATTCGGGAGGGGATTGTTCGGATATATCGTCGGTAGCATCGTTCTTTGTTAGCAGAGTAGATACTGCTGTGGATAGAGCTTTAGAGGTTATAAAGTCGGATCAAGGGGTTCTTACTGGGAAGTCAGCCATAGCGAATGCGAAAATTGCCTATAGAGATTTTCAAGAAAGTTTTTGCTCGAATCGATTTGATATTCTTAGTAAGGCAAACGCGAGAGTACAACGTCCTCTCTGGGCGAGCACTAGCACCAAGAATCCTGAACTGAGCGACGTTCTCTATGTTGAATCCCTAATAGGTCCAGATACCGTTACGACAATGCCGGACGCTACTCTAGCAGCATATAATGACCATGGTCATCCTCGGCCTACATTAAAAGAGGGTGTAAACGAGGCCTCTGATCTCCTTGGTACCATCGCTTCCCTTGGTATTGATCTTGAGCAGTTGACTGAAAAACTGATCGTAGATGGAGTGAAGCAATTCGCTGACTCCTACGATCAGGTGATTAAAAACATTTCAGACAAATGCGAAGTTCTCCTTGTTAACTAATAGTTAGACAACCTGACGTTCCCCGAGTGGTACACGATTATTCATTTCTAGAAGACGATCCTTGTACGATATTACGTTTGGCCAATGGTCTCTGGAAAAGAGACCATTCATTGTGGAAAGGTCCGCGGGCCCAGATACAGAATTCCTTGGGGTGGATCGATGTTCCTAATACCAGCCTTTCCTCGCTTGACTGTCTGCTGGATGTCGTCACATCAACGAGGGAGAATATTTCCAATACCGTACTTATAGGCATGGGGGGGAGCAGTTTGGGGGCCAGGGCACTCATCGATTCGTCGAATCATAATGCTCGAATCCCTATTTATTTCGCAGATTCTACTAATTCCTCTCAAATCAGGTCACTGACTCAGTTGGTTGCTCCAAGCAAGTCATTATTCATTGTTTCTTCTAAATCGGGTTCAACACAAGAGACCATTACCCTTTTTAAACATTTTCAAAATCATGTCAGAAATGACATTGCCATAGAAGCGGGTGGTTCTAAATTTGTAGCTATTACGGACCAGGGTTCCCCCTTAGAGACAATCGCTAAAAATAACTCTTTTGATGCAACGATTTTTGGTCAACATGACGTGGGAGGAAGATATTCAATACTAACTTCTTTTGGAATTTATCCCGCTTCTGTTTCTGGCGTCAAAACGAAAGAAATACTACTTGGCGCAATCCAAGAATCTGATCACTGTAGGGAACATATAGTAGATGCTTCGACTTTTTTATTAGTTCGTTATCTTTCGGGTTGCCTCAAGCAGTCCAGAGATAAATTGATCATTGTTGCTGATGAACCTCTCTCAAGCTTGGCATCTTGGATAGAGCAATTAATATCAGAAAGTTTGGGAAAGGATGGCAAGGGGATAATTCCTGTATGTGGAATGGACATAGAAGATTTGAAATATCTTGGTGACGATTGCGCAATTGTCCGGCTGGAATACATGTCAAGCTCCAGTGCAGTTGAGCAAAGTAGAAAAAATTATTTCAATGATCTGAGTGAAAATATAACTCAACCTATTTTATATACCCAGATTGCAGAATCCGGGGATCTCGGCAGAGAGATTATGAAATGGGAACTTGGCATAGCGATGCTGGGTAGTTTGATAGGAGTTAACCCATTTGACCAACCTCAAGTGGAGATTTCCAAGAGACTGGCCAGTAAGGCTATCAAAGCTCATAAGAATAAAGACACCACTCTTCCCCAAATTGAAGAAATTGACATTGAAGATGTAGAAGATTTGCTTAAATCTCTTGAGCGACATAACTACATGGCTTTTCTTGCCTATTTGCCGCGTGATAAAGAAAATGAACGGTTGCTGCAAATTCTTTCAGGTGCAGTCACCAGGCAATGCGAGGTTCCAGTATCTGTAGGGTTTGGGCCTTCATATTTGCATTCAACGGGGCAGGTACACAAAGGTGGTCCGGAAAGCGGTGTGTTCGTTCAACTTACTACTACTGACATTGGTGAAAAGATCGAAGTTCCGGGAGAAGCCTTTGATTTCTCTTTTTTGAATGAAGCGTTGGCGGATGGTGATATGGCAGCGCTGCAAGAGCTAGGTAAGACGGTCGTACGCATAAATCTCGGTTTCGACGCCACTTTGGGCATAGAAAAATTAATCAAAATAGTCGAAGCATCTAAAAATTAAGAGGGAACCTGAATTAAAAAGAGGCTCCAATTGTGATTGTAACCCGAATCTCCTAAGTGGAAGCGAGTACGGCCAGTGTCTTTTCTGAAATCGTACGGTATTCGTCTAACACTTCATTGCTTAAGAGAGAGGTAGGTTTAGACATGTCTTGATAATCTGGTCTCAAAGCTACAGCACCGAGGAAATCCAGATCTAACTCATTAGATATCTCCTCTCCAGCTCCCGACCCAAACACCCCTCCAGACATGTTCTCTACAACCCCTAGGACGTTCACTTGCAACTTTCGAATCATATTGATACTTCGCTTCGCATCTACTTTGGCAAGTTCTTGCGGAGTAGTTACAACTACGAAACCATCCATAGTGAGAACTTGCATAATAGTTAAAGGCGCATCAGAGGTTCCTGGCGGAAGGTCTATAAACAGGTAATCCAAATCTCCCCAGTCAGTGGATTGAAGCATCTGATTTATGGCATTATGGATCATGGGGCCACGCCATATTATTGCTTCATTCTCGTTTTCCTGGAAGAAAGCCATCGACATAACTGTTACCCCAAATCTCTCTGGTGGCAACATCTTCTTGTCTTCTCCTACGAGGGGTTGCTCCGACAAATTCATTGCACGGACAACATTTGGGCAATCTATGTCTATATCTAATATCCCAACCTTTGCCCCGTCATTGGCTAGTGTCGCCGCCA
>CAZZBP010000038.1:0-1567 GCA_964652755.1 uncultured Dehalococcoidia bacterium | reverse complement strand
GATGACTTGATAGCCTTTCATAATAAGGCAGCTTCAAGAATGAAGGAAAATCCAAATGGCGCAATTGGTTGGTTAACAATGGTGCCACTACTCGGAGGAGCTAATTACCCAACCTTTGCGCCGTCATTGGCTAGTGTGGCCGCCAAATTCACAGCCACGGTAGTTGTGCCACCCCATCCTTTACCACTGTAAACACCTATTTTGTTGTTGATTCCTGAAAGCGATTCTTCAATTTGACGTTTCTGCTCAAATTGGCGTTTCATCGCCTCAATACGTGCACGTGCTTGTGCGGGATTCTGCTGAGCCATTGAGTTCTCCGAGGCTAAATGGAATTGATGCGGTTGAGATGAGGAGGCGTTTCTTAGTCTAAGCCAAGGAGCCGTTTCCCCTCTTCTGTAATCATTTCGGGGGTCCAAGGAGGGTCAAAAACCAGGTCAACGTTAATGTCTTCGATTCCGTCGACTTCTGCGAGCCTCCATTCTGCCTGCTGAGCTATGTAAGGTCCCATTCCACAGCCTGCGAATGTGAGCGTCATTCTTACATCTACATCCCCGTCGGCTACTTCGACACCATAGACCAACCCAAGGTCCACAATATTAACCGGAATCTCCGGATCGTAAACATCTCTGAGAGCTTCCAGCACGTCGTCGCGTGTGATAGTTTCCAAGTCGGACATATTGAATTCCTGCCTGATTCTTTGCCTTGTTGACCAATTTGGTCATGAATAAATTGTATCTATCGGATCTAATCGAGTCAATTTGGCCCGATTTAGCTATTTAATTAATCGACGAGCACTTTTCTTAAATCTATTATCTGGTCACGTAGAAGAGCAGCTTTCTCATATTCCAAATTTCTAGAAGCCGACTTCATCTGGGACTCCAAATCCTTTATAAGTCTTGCGATGTCTTCACGCGGTAGGTCTCCACTCGTAATTGTATGGCCAGTCTTCGGTTCTGATACGGATTTAACCCTTTCAGTTATATCGTGGATAGTTTTACGAATGCCTTGAGGAGTGATCCCATTTTCTCGATTATGTGCTTCTTGTATTTGGCGCCTTCGCTCTGTTTCTTCGATGGAATGTTTCATCGAGTTAGTCACAACATCAGCATACATAATGACTTTGCCATCGATATGTCGGGCAGCTCTACCTATGGTTTGAATTAGAGCGGTTGAGGAACGTAGGTAGCCTTCTTTATCGGCGTCTAGGATTGCGACAAGGCTGACTTCCGGCAGGTCTAGGCCTTCACGAAGTAAATTGATTCCTACGATGACGTCATACACTCCGAGCCTGAGGTCTCTTAAGATTTCCACCCGTTCTAAAGTATCGATTTCGGAATGAAGATAATGTGTTCTTACACCGGTTTCTTTCAGGTAATCTGACAATTCCTCTGCCATACGTTTAGTGAGGGTGGTTACCAGGCATCTCTCACCTTTCTGGACCCGTTCGTTCACCTGAAAAAGCAAGTCGTCGATTTGACCGTCCACTGGCTTTATTTCGACGACCGGGTCCAGTAAACCAGTTGGACGGATAACCTGCTCAACCACATTTTGAATTATTTGCATTTCG
>CAZZBP010000037.1:18311-19765 GCA_964652755.1 uncultured Dehalococcoidia bacterium | reverse complement strand
CTATCTCAGCGCTCATAGTACCGTTCTCTACGAGGTCGATCAGGGTTATGTCCGACATCACATTCGTCATTTAGAATGGTTATTCATTCGAGTAAGTACGACTCGTTTTACCTTACTACTACCGGTCAGAATTCATAGGCTATTTTTCGGATATCTTAGCGGCCACCGGTAACTGCTAGGGTATGACCTGAAATATATGACGCCTCGTCCGAAGCTAAAAACAGTACTGCGTTTGCTACCTCGAAAGGCTGCCCTAAACGACCGAGTGGTGTCATTCGATCGGGGCTAAAATCTACCGTTTCATTAAGTTTTCTAAGGTTGGCGCCGGCAATTTCGGTATCAATAGGCCCCGGAGCGACACAGTTCACATTAATATTGTACTCAGCGAGTTCAAGTGCCAGATCCCGCATGAAGCCGTGAACACCTGCCTTTGCGGCTGAGTAGGCGGAACCACCCTGATAATAAGCCGTCCATGGGGTGCCTTCACGGGCACCAGATGATAGGCAAATTATTTTGCCCCGCTTCCTTTCGATCATGTGTGGAACGGCGGCCCGGGTACAGAGAAATGTACCGCGTAGATTCAGTCTCATTGTATAGTCCCAATCCTCAACGGACATTTCCCAAATTTTTGAATTCCGACTTCCCCCTACATTATTCACAAGAATGTCAATTCGGCCGAATTGTTCAATGGCGATCTCAATCAATCGAGATGCAGAACCCTCCTCGGTGATATCACCCACAAACGTCACGGCCTCACCGCCAGCATCACGAATTTTGATTCCGGTAGCTGCCAATCCCGGTTCATCTATATCAGCCAGAATTAGTTTGGCACCATCCTGAACCAACCGATGCGATATGGCTTCACCTAATCCCTTTGCGGCGCCAGTCACAACAGCTACCTGATCTTGAACTCGTCCCATTAATTACTCCTTGATTTGTATGAGTTATCTGACTCGAAGCACCCGACATAGCTATTGATACTTACCGCGAAATGTTGATTGGATCTCCATTTGTGTCTCCTAGATTGGAATGTCAACTGGGACATAGTTTCCCATAGGTTGAAATAAATTTGCGGTAAAAGCGAAGCTGTCCGTCGTAAAAGGCCCTTAATCTGTCAGCAGGAGGTTTTGTGACCAAGCGTAAATGGGAAGGGCCCGTACATGTTAAGTCCCGAGGTTGAGAACGCTTGTTTCTGGCAAAGTTCCGAGTCTAATAATGCTCTCTCTGATTATAGCTTTGAGACCGATATTTCAGATGTTATCGATAAACCGCTACGCATAGCTCCCTTGGAAGACTGTTTTGCCCCCTTGGATTACCTCTACGACTTTTCGGATATCCTGAATATTTTGCGTCGGGTCTCCGTCAACCACAAGTAAATCAGCTTGCTTGCCCTGTTCAAGACTACCTACATCGTTCAGCCAACATGAGCGTGCGGAATCTCTGGTCGCAGCTAC
>CAZZBP010000037.1:0-18301 GCA_964652755.1 uncultured Dehalococcoidia bacterium | reverse complement strand
TCTAATTCACCTTGGAAGTTACCCATTTTATGATTGCCCCAACCCGAGTCGGATCCGCAAACCATAGTCACCCCCTCCTCTCTCATGCGTGCGAAATGACCTAGTCGTACCTCATGTTTGCCTCGCAGCCTGTCCAGCTGGGTTTGTTCCGTCACCGTCAGGCCTATTTGAACTTGTTTTTCCTCAAGCTTTTCTACACTAACCCGAATGGCATATATCGTAGGATTAACAAAGACCCCCTGTTCGGCAATCCGTTGGGAGATCTCTGGTCTGTACCGAGTACTACCGTCAGATTCTTTATGGATGCCGGGTGTGATAGTTTGGATTCCGGCTTCCAAAACGTTGAACATACCCTGGGATGAATTGCAGTGAGCCGCAGCATGTTTGCCGAAATTATGAATTTCGTCACAGATCGCTTTGAGTTCCGCTACTTCAAACGAGGGTTGTTGGAGCAAAGATGCCTTTGTGGGGCCGTCTGTCGCTATAATCTTGATGAAGTCAGCACCTTCCTTCACAAGCTGGCGTACGGCGGCCTGGCATTCGACCGCGCCAGTTGGCTGGTCTCCTAAGGCACTTATGTGCCCTCCCTCCAACGTAAGGGGCCTACCTGCTAGAACCAGTCTTGGGGCAGGAGTGATTCCCATATCTACCGCTCTGCGCAACATAAATGTGGTCTGGTTCTTCCCGCCGCAATCCCGAACAGTCGTTACACCTGTGTGCAGGTGCGACTTGGCGTTGTGCGCTGCTTGAAGTGTAAGAATTTCATCGGGGAGAGCTGCGAGATCCTCACCGGATCTGCCATCCCCAATTCCAACGAGATGAACATGACAGTCCACCAACCCAGGCAAGATTGTTCTTTCTCCAAAGTCAATCTCCTGGACCGAGGCTCCTTCTGGTGCAGATATAGTCTCTTCCGTCCCGATCTGGCTGATTTTATTATCTTCCAGCAATACGGCAGCACGCTCCCTGACAGGACCTCCGAGGCCGTCCACTAGCCGTGCAGCGGTCAATAATCGAAATTGTGTTTCAATTTTCATATTCCCTTTGCCCATGGATTTATCTGTCATAGGCCTCACATTAAAGCCTAATATTGGCGTTCTAACTCAGATCGCTATTTTCCTTCTTCACTTGGTGGGAGTAGATCTTGCCGTGGTGGTTGCTGTCTAACTGCCCTTAAAGACTCTTCTGAACCGCGTTCTATCCGTTTACCTGACTTAAACACCTCACGAACGTTCCAGAGGCGATTTATGTCTCTAGAAGGGTCACCGTCTACAACTATAAAGTCAGCGTCTTTGCCTGGCTCCAAGGTGCCAACCACATTCCCTAGGCCCAATGCGTTAGCGGCTTCGCTTGTAATAGAAAGCACTCCCTGCTTTGGTGGCTGTCCGGCTTGAACGAGCAGCTCAGTCTCGTACACAGAATTCCCAAGCTGGTAGTCTCCCCACGATGAATCGGAACCGGTAATTATTTTGAGGCCCATCTCGATCATCTTTCGGCAGTCTTCTAGCCTCCGGTTTAGGTTCCGCCGCACCTCGTCCAACATAGTTTGTTCTTGCTGATTCAATCCGCCCAGTTGTTCGGATCGATGTTGTATTGCCCATGCTGCGGACCTGGTTACATGCACAGTGGGGTTAACAAATACTCCTCGTTCTCCGAGCTGCTCTGCAATGTCCATGCGAAAATTATCGGACCCGGCAGCATCCCGATATACGCAGTGGATAATCATGTCTACATCTGCGGCAAGGGAATTGGCAATGCCCTCGGATGAGGCGCAATGGGTGGCGGTTAGTTTGCCAAACTTTTTGGCCTCATCAGTCACGGCGCAGAGTTCGTCCACGTTAAATGACGGAAGAAGCGGGAATGAAGTTCGAGTGCTTCCTCCTGTGGCGACTATCTTGATATAGTCTGCTCCTTCTTTAACAAGCTGTCGGGTCATAGCTCGGGCTTCCAAGGGGCCGGTAACCTCTGAACCGAAATATCCCATGTGACCGCCAATGATACTTACAGGCCTACCGCAAAGATTCATTCTGGGTCCGATTGTCAAACCTTGATCTATTGCATCTCGAAGACGGAACATCGTTGAATTCTTAGGTCCGTTTTCACGGATCGTCGTCACACCTGAGAACAGACTCACCCTGGCGTTTCTTGCAGATTGCAACGTGAGAATCTCATCGGGAAGTGTGGAGAGGTCGTCACCCAGACGGCCATCACCGAACCCGTTGTGGTGAGTATGACAGTCGATCATGCCCGGCATCAATGTCATATTTGGGTATTCAAACACTTCTACTTGAACACCTTCTGGAGCTGCGACTTCTGCTGCTGGTCCCACTGCATCGATCGAGGAACCTCTTACAAGCATGGCCCAATGTTCGAAAGGTGGGCCACCACGGGCATCAATTAGCCGACCGGCCCTGATTAATTTATAGTTTTCATTGACTGGCATAGTATATTCCTGTAGCCGCAAAGAGCCTGACGATGTGTTTGTTTCCTTTACGATTAATAGTAAACCACGGGAAATGCTTCGAATGGCTGTTCTTACAAGAGAGATATTCCGCCACTTTCCCCTTCACTTCCCAGGTTGTGCGCCGCAACTACTTCGTCTAACATTCGACACTTGTAGCGACGATTCGCCTTTCCTCATGGAACTCATGACGCACAAGCCGTTTCCCTTATGTAACAAGTTATGAGACCGAAAGACCTTTTGTCTGATTTCACCTAGGGTTTGAAAAAGAAACCGTAATTGTGAACGACGCGATTGAAAACCCAAAGGAAAGCTTCATTTGTGAAATGGGTCCAATATTTCTTCGGTGTCAAGAGGCCTCATTTGGATCAGAGTCCGCGTGTCGGAATAAACTTGAGAATTCTATGTGACCTATTCTGGCGGAGAGTATTCAGGGCACATCAGTGGAGATTAACCTCATTGGTTGCCCACAAGAACGCAGGAAATTTCGCAAAGTTTCTCAAATATATTGTTCCTCAAAGAGAAACTGCATTTTTCAAAAATTGAATGATGGCCCGGTCAGTGTGGACAAGACCTTCACAACAAGTAACAATGTCCAAAATGCGAAGGCCCTCATTTGCCATAGGTGCCTTTCAAAAGTATCTGGACTCAAACAGAATTATGATTCGTAAAAGCTACCAATGGTTTTTTCGAAACCTATTGAATTTGTGATAGGGAAGCTGATGGCACCTAGCCAATCCAAGATCTCTTAGCAGATATATCCACAAATTATCGAGAGGGGAGAAGAAGTGAACATACGAAAACCCAATATAGTTTTTCTGTTCAGTGACCAGCAAAGATATGACACCATGAGTTGCTACGGAGCTGATCATTTAAATGTACCTAATCTGAACAAACTTTCAGAGGAAAGTTTCATCTTCAAGAATGCATACGTTTCTCAGCCGGTCTGCACCCCTGCAAGAGCTACCTTGATGACTGGCTTGTACCCTCATACAGCAGGGCCTACCGTAAATATGATCAATCTGCCTGACGATACCAAAGTTATATCTGAAATGATTTCAGACGAATATTACAAAGGTTATATGGGAAAATGGCATCTTGGAAACGATATAGAAAGACAACATGGTTTCAACGTGTGGAGATCAACGGAGGACTCTCATGGGACAGGCTACAGTCACACGCAACTCAATAATGAGACCTCCTCATATACGCAGTATCTGATTGCAAAAGGTCATCGACCTGACATTGACCCAAGGAGTCGGGGATACGGAAGCGGGTTTTCACTGCTGGGTGTCGAGTCAAGACAACGCGTGCCCACCTTTTCCTCAAGCGCCCACTTTGACATGCCGGAAGAGGATCAAATGGCCTCATATCTTGCCCAAGAGGCATGCGAGTTTATCGATGAAAACAAAGAAAGACCGTTTGTCCTCTATGTGAGTACCTTCGAACCTCATTCCCCTTATCATGGTCCCTTTATGGATCAGTACGACCCGGAAACACTCCCAGTGGGTCCTGCGTTCCTGAAAAAACCGGAAAGTGCCTCTCTTGTAAACAAGGTAAGGGCGGATTACTTCATGAAGTTCATGCTAGAAGGCGTTGACCAAACTGAAGATCCCTATATTATGAATTACGCGGCGCACAGGGAGGACATAACCACAGAAATAGGATGGAAGACACTTCGTGCACACTACATGGCCAATATCACCCTTGTAGACAAAATGGTGGGCAAAATAAACCAGGCTATCAAAAATGCAGGCATCGAAGATAACACAGTAGTCGTATTCACGAGTGAACACGGAGATATGATGGGGGATCACGGAATGTTGGAAAAGCGTTCCATGTTTGAAGAATCCTCCCGGGTACCGTTACTGATCAAAGTTCCTTGGATATCAAATCCAAATAAGACCATCGACGGGAGCGTGAGTCACATAGATTTAGTTCCTACGCTGCTGGATTTAATAGGGGAAGGTATCCCGGAACACCTACAGGGGAAAAGTCTACTTTCGGTCCTTGAAGGTCGTAAAGATCTTTCTGAAAACGATGTGTTCATATCTTGGAATGGATACGATAATAGAGTCCCCGACAGATTCCTCGGGGATAACAAAATTAACAGAATGTTGAGGTTACCATGGAGAACCGTGGTCACACCGGATCGATGGAAACTGGCCCTATGCGCCGGTGATCAATGTGAGCTGTACGACCTTAACAATGACCCTCATGAGATGAACAACCTTTTTAATGATCCCAGTCAGAGGGACCGTATAAGGGACATGGCGGCAAGAATTCGCGTATGGCAGATACAGACCGCAGACCAAGTACCCTTACCTACAACTTAGGAATCGTCGGTCTGCCAACTATTCCTGGTTTTTGACCAATCGTTGGGTTGGGAAGAGCATAAATCAGGTCAATAATTCGGAATCAATGTTGTTAGTGTATTCGGGTTGACCGTTACACTAAAGATCGGTCGTCACCATCAAGGATTCTCTGACTTTATCTGAGTGTTGTCATCCCTGTTCTACCGTTCCGTTCAGGGTGCCCGCATGGATAGATAGAAATCAAAATTATTGTTTATGATGCAGGGCGGTTCCTTAGATTATGCTCGAAACGCCACAAACAACATCTACATTGAGATAGCGAGGTACGAAATGCCAAGGCTTCAAGACAAAGTCGCCATAATAACAGGTGGAGCCGAAGGCATAGGTAAGGCGGCTGGAAAGCTTATCGTAGAAGAAGGTGCTCACGTAATTTTGGTTGATCTTCAAGAACAAGAATTGCAACAGGTTGTTCGATCCATAGGCGACCAAAATGTAAGCTACTTCGTGGCTGACACCACTCAGTCTGATCAAGTACAAGGCTTTGTCAATGTCGCTGTCGAAAGACACGGTGGCGTAGACATTCTAATTGCCAATGCAGGAATCGAAGGATCAATCAATTCCATAATCGATACCCCCGTTGAAATGTTCGATGAGGTCATATCTGTAAATGTTAGAGGTGTGTGGCTGAGGTTAAAGTACGTCATGCCTGTGATGCGTCAACGCGGTGGGGGCAGTATCGTAATCAATTCGTCAACTGCCGGTGTTCGAGGGCCATCCGGCATGTCACCTATGCTACAAGCGAACATGCAGTAATTGGATTGATGCGTTCTGCGGCGATGGAAGGTGCCTCTATGGGTATTCCTGCCAACACGGTAAATCCCGCGCCAACACAAACGCGAATGATGCGATCAATAGAGGAACAATGGGTATCTGGAGGAAAAGACGGGTTCTCTACAGTTAAGGAAGCCCAGGAAACCTTCGCTCGAGGAAACTCGCTTGGCAGATACGGTGGACCTGAGGAGGTCGGCAAACTTATGATGTTCTTAGTCAGTGATGAAAGTAGCTTCTGTAATGGTGGGGTTTACATGGTGGACGGTGGAAATACAGCCGGCCGGATCTAATTTGAAACTTCAAAGCCTATTAGGAGTCTTAAAGTTCGTAGTTGGGCAATGAGGTTAACCAAGACTAAAGATGATATGACGGCATGATTCACTACGTTGTAATGGTGACTTTATAATACCAACAAGGAATCGCTCATATTAAATACACAATCATGAGGACCCACTTATTAAATGTTGCATCCACAGCAGAATCAGTATCGTGAACTTTCCCTTCTTGACGGGGTATGGGAATTTCGACTTGACCCCGATGATGTGGGATTGAATTCTAAATGGCATGATGGATTTACTGAATTTCGTCCGATTGCAGTTCCTTCCAGCTGGAATGAACTGTTTCCGGACACGTATGACTACATTGGTGTGGGCTGGTATCAAACTTCGTTTACAATACCCGTTTCCTGGAACCGAGATGATCTCCGATTAAGGTTCGGGTCAGTCACGTATAGTGCTACTGTCTGGATAAACGGTCAGTTCCTCGGTTCACATGAAGGGGGGAACCTACCATTCGAATTTAGTTTGAGTAATGGCTTGGATCTTCAACCAGTTAACAGACTCGTGGTCAGGGTTGAGAACGAACTGAGGCCTGATCGTGTTCCGCCCGGCAATGTAGAAGGTGGAAGCTTAAGCATGTTCATGTCGAACATTCCTGCCACTAACTATGACTTTTTTCCTTATTCAGGTATTCATCGTAGTGTAGTTCTCTACCGGTTACCCTCGCCATATATTTCCGATGTGACTGTTAAAACCTCGTTCAATGACGAAGTAGGATTTGTCGATGTTCGTTGTACCTGCGACGACCCGGATATCGAACTCACCGTCGATCTGCGATCAGAATCTTTTCATCTTGAGGGAAGAGCTGACTCAAACGATGGTAGTTTTAACATTTGTTTGGAGGTTAAAGAACCCCGGCTATGGTCACCTTCTGCCCCTTATCTTTACCAACTTGAGATGAATCTTAACCACCACGGTAAGCTCGTCGATTCCTATTCCTTGGAAATCGGTATTCGGACAATTGAAGTTCGGGACTGTGAAATATTCTTAAATGGGAAGGCTATCGAGCTTAAGGGGTTTGGCAGGCATGAAGATTCTTCAATAACGGGTAGAGGTCAGAACCTTCCACTAACCGTAAAAGACCACAACCTAATGAAATGGTTAGGTGCTAATTCCTATCGCACATCCCATTACCCCTATGCTGAAGAGGATCTTTTACTCGCAGACAAACATGGTTTTCTTGTTGTAGATGAAACACCAGCGGTAGGGCTCTTCTTCGAAGGAGACGGCAGTCATATAGAAGACAGACTGGCAAAGTGCCGTGAGCAGATTTCAGAACTTATAAAAAGGGACAAAAATCACCCTTCGGTCATTATGTGGAGCGTTGCTAATGAACCATTTCCTCCCAACTTGATGGCTAGAATGCGGTCTCAGTCTGAGGAAACCGTTGAACCCTCGACAACCAGATTTTTGGATACGCTCATTGATGATGCAAGAAATCTAGATGACACTCGCCCAGTGTCTTTTGCTGGTGTCCATGGCACGCCGATTGAATGGTTTGGCAACGTAGATGTCGTCATGCTGAACAGGTATAACGGGTGGTACTTTGATCAGATCGATCTGGACGGTGCCATACACAACTTGTCGTCGGAATTAGAAAAAATCTATTCGGTTACAGGGAAACCTATAGTGATCAGCGAGTTTGGCGCGGATACCATTTCCGGCTCACATTCAGTTCCTGAAGAGTTGTATTCAGAAGAGTATCAAGTTGAACTTTTAACAAGGTATCTCGACCTGGCTGAATCTAAAAAGTTTCTTGCGGGCCTTCATGTTTGGGTTTTAGCCGATTTTCGGACATCTCATTCCATGATGCGAATAGGAGGATTGAACCGGAAAGGAGTATTCACAAGGGAACGAGAACCTAAGATGGCAGCTCATTTTCTGAAATCAAGATGGTTAATCGACTCTTAGACTTTTCTAGGTAAGAATGTCAATTGGATTCATGTTGTCTTACCGATTGAGGTTAGTTGACTTGGGGATGCCTGATCTAAGCACAAATACGGTAGGGACTAGGCTGATCAAATCATCCCCTGGCCAAACCCTTGATATCTTGTAATGGTGATAAGAAAAAGCTTTATACCTCACATTAAGACGAAAGGATCAGGGTATGCCTAACCTCGTATTTGTGTTCAGCGACCGCCAGAGATTCGACACTTTGAGCGCCTACGGTAACGATCACGTGAAAGCTCCAAACTTGAATCGACTGTCAAGAGAAAGTCTGGTTTTCAAGAACACATATGTGACCCAAGCAGTGTGTGCTCCGGCGAGGGCCTCAATTATGACAGGCCTTTATCCCCATTCTGCGGGGATGCCAAGGAACAAACTTGTAATGCCAAAAAATGTAAAAAGCATCGCTGACATGGTCTCTGATGAATATACCAAAGCCTATTTCGGTAAATGGCACCTGGGAAATGAGGTAGCTTCCCAAAGAGGTTTTGACGAATGGGCCAGTGGAATGGAAACCCTCAGAGATGAGTACACAGAGCAGGAATATCTAGAAATGGATACCAGTTACCATCATTACCTGATAGAAAACGGTTATAAACCGGATGAGGTGAGTCTGGGTAGAAAAATATTTTCTGATTCTATGAGGGCGGCATTACCCGCCGAGTTTCAAATGGCCACCTTTTTTGCAGATCGGGCCGCAATTTTCATAGAGGAACATAAAGATGACCCGTTCATTCTTTATGTTAGTTTCCTAGAACCACATCCCCCTTGGACGGGCCCATACGACGGCCTACACGACCCGTGTGAAATACCTCTCGAACCTACCTTTTTAAAGAAGCCAGAAGGACATTCCCTGTTTAACAGAATTAGAGCAGACTTCTTCATGCAGTCTGACCTTCACGTTCCAACTAATGTGCCTATTCAAGAATGGGAGAAGAATCGGTCTGAATATAACTCAAGGCCAACTTCCATCGGAAAAGAATTTGACCTGCGGGACGAGAGTTCGTGGAAGAGGATGCGTGCCAATTACTATGGGAATATCACTCTTGTGGATGACGCAGTAGGGAAAATTATGGATGCCATTGATGATGCGGGAATTTGCGATGAGACGATTCTTATTTTTACAAGTGAGCACGGAGATCTTCTCGGAACTCATGGAATGATGGAAATGCGCGCTTTTTATGAAGAGGCAGCAAAAGTTCCAATGTTGGTAAGGGCTCCTATGTTTAGTAAAGCTCTCGGCACCATCGAAGGAAATTTCGGACAAATTGATTTAGTCCCGACCCTACTAGATTTATTGGATCAAGAAATTCCAAATCATCTTCAGGGAACCAGTAAAGCCCGGGTAATCAAAGGTGAGGCTACCCTTGATGACAATGATGTTTTCATGGAACACAATGGCATCGGTGATCGAAATCTCGGCACCCCAGTTATTAATATGCTCAACAACATGGAATGGCGGTCTGTAGTTACCGCAGATAGATGGAAACTTAATTTGTGTGCAACCGACCAGTGTGAATTATTTGACCTAAACAACGACCCGTTTGAGGAGTTCAATCTATTCAATAACGCCGACCACAGAGACCGTATAAGGCAAATGGCTGCCAAAATCAGGATGTGGCAACACTTTACCTGCGACAACGCTCCCCTGCCAGGAGTGTAGCAAAGGTCTCGTCACTCAGAGAAATGTCTGGCCATAAATCGAACGGTGGTTTTATATTTGTGAGCATTAGATAATAGGCTTATTACCTTGCTTTGTGAAACTTTACCGCAGACTATTAAATAGATAAGGAAACAGAGACGGCGACCACGGCAAATCCATACTATAACTAGTACCGGCGTTATTGACCGACGAACCAGCAATTCGTAGAATCCGCAGGTATACATTTTTGGAAAAATCACCGTCTATCTTTTTCGGAGGGAGGCATAGGAATGGCTGATAAACGAATCGGGTTAATTGCTCATCTCACGCGCAGAGCCGGCTTTGGGGCCACAAGAGAAGAGCTTGAAGAATACGCCGAAATAGGTTACGAAGGCACTGTAGACAAGCTACTTGAGACATCCAATCCAAAATGGATGTCAGAATACCTAATAAGAAGGTACCATCCCGACGAATCCAGCATGCTTGCCGGGCTAAGCGGTGTTGATGCCTGGCTATATCGAATGATAACCACCGATACCCCGTTGCTTGAGAAAATGACTTTGTTTTGGCACGGCATTTTCGCTACCGGTTACCCGAAAGTCCTTAACGCCAAGCCTCTTTCCGACCAGATTCGGATGTTTAAAAGACACGCAATGGGAGACTTTCGAAAGCTCCTAGTGGAAATGGCCAAGGATCCCGCAATGATCATATGGCTTGACAACCAGCAGAACCACAAAGACGCCATAAATGAAAACTTTGGTAGAGAGTTATTAGAACTGTTCTCAATGGGGGTTGGAAATTACACGGAGGATGACGTAAAGGAATGTGCCAGGGCATTTACCGGCTGGACGATAGGCAACTGCGAATACATGGAACTCCGTTCAGCACGTGACTCAGATTGGCCTTACGGCCGTATATCATGGCATTACGAGTTTGATGCTCAAGACCACGATAACGGGGAAAAGGAATTTCTTGGCCACAAGGGCAATTTCAACGGAGAAGATATAGTCAACATAATATGTGAACAGGAGGCTACGGCCCGTTTTATAGCAAGGCACATATACCATTTTTTCGTCGCCGACGAGCCTCCAGTTCCCCAGTGGCCCTATCAATCCCCGAAAGATCCAGAGGCCATAGACCAAATTGTCCAAGCTTATTTCGATAGTAACTACGACATTTGGTCGGTGATGAAATTCGTGTTCAATTCAGACTTCTTTAAATCTGAAAAATGTTGGTACGAAAAGGTTAAGAGTCCCGCCGAGTTAGTTACTGGCGTAATGAGGTTAACTGAATCAGTGGATAGACCGCAGTATGAGAACTCAAGCAGGCAATTGCGAATGCAGTATATGGGGCAGACCTTGAGTAACCCACCCTCAGTTGAAGGCTGGGACGGAGGTACCACATGGATAGACACGGGAGCACTTGTAGAAAGAATGAATTTCGCTTCTGAAGAACTGGGCAGGATGGAGACCCCAGGATCGAAAGAATTATTTGATAAAGTAAGTTTTGAAGGCAACGGTAACGTTTCGGCCGAACGTATTATAGAAATATGCCTCAATCATTTGGGATCGATCCACGTACAGGATGACACACGATCAAAACTTGTTGATTATGCCTCTGAAAACGGAGCCATTAAAGTCGTCGAACATGAGCTCGATGAAATAGGGAAGGGAAAAATTGCCGGTGTCGTGAAACTCATAGCATCAACCCCTGAATTCCAGCGGGCTTGACTCCGACTAGATCGACGAGAGCAGCTAGAACCATCGCTTGATGTAACTTTTCAAAGGGTAAGTATGGTCACAAACAAATCAAGACAGACAGGATTTTTAAGATATGTCCGAACCGTGGGAATGACCACGATGCGCGGGCGTGGATTCTACTACCCCGTTGACTCAGCTATGTCCAGTGATGGTCGGATCTACGTCCTTAACAGATCGTTTGAAAGAGCTACGCTGGACACGATACGGGTTACGATGTTGAATGAAGAAGGAGAATACTTTGGCGTGTTTGGCAAAGGTGGTGTTGGAGACGGTGAGTTTAAATGGCCTTGTGGAATAGCAATAGATAGCCATAACCACGTGTACGTAACTGATGAACAACTCCATCGCATTTCGGTCTTCACGGAGTCGGGTCAATTTATAAAACACTGGGGATCGCAGGGCGTTGACGAGGGAATGCTTGACGGTCCCTCCGGAATAGTTATTGACCAAGACAATAATGTGCTGATATCAGATTCAAAAAATCATAGAATTCAAAAATTTACGAGCGGTGGTGAATTTATTCTTTCTTTCGGCGAGTATGGACGTGAAGACGGTTCCTTTGACCTACCGTGGGGATTGGCCCTAAACCGTGACTCTGAGATCTTTGTGGCTGACTGGGGTAACGATCGTATTCAACAATTTAGCCCTGACGGAACGTTTCTGGCGAAATACGGCTCGTCCGGCCGTGAGGACGGGAAATTCACCAGACCTGCCGGTGTTATAGTGAGTCGGGATGGCTTCATATATGTCGCTGATTGGGGAAACGAACGTGTACAAATACTAGACCCCGACGGGGAATTTGTGCAAAACCTTCGAGGGGAGGCCACTAATTCTGAATGGGCTGAGGACTTCTTAGGAGTCAACGTGGAAGAGGCCGGGGCCAGGGTACGTGCAAACCTGGAACCCGAGATAGAATACTTCAATGATGACCCTCATGAAGAATCCTCCCACATTGAAAAGCTGTTATGGGGACCCGTATCGCTCATATTGGACGCTAGCGAGCGTCTCTTCATAACCGAAACGAATCGACATCGTATTCAAGTTTACGAAAGAGAATGATTGGAGACGTAAATCTCAAGGATTAATATAACTTTTAAGTCAGGAATAATGAGGAGGTTTTAAATGGTTACAGTAAAAAGGCCCCGTTCTTTAGTGATCCTCCAACTTAACGGCGGCAACGATGCACTCAACACTGTAATACCGTACGGGGACGGCCTTTACTACGACTGGAGAAAAGATGTTCGTATCGAACAGGACAAAGTTCTCCAAATCGATAACTATCTTGGCTTCAATCCCGCCCTAAGATCGATAAAGAATCTATGGGACCAGGAAAAAGTAGCGGTAATAAATGGTGTTGGGTATCCAGATCCCAACAGATCTCATTTCCGATCGGTTGATATATGGAACACGTGCGAGTCTATTGGAATAGGAGATTCCGGCTGGTTAGGACGTGCTTTAAGGGAACTCGACCCAAAAGCTGAGAATCCCATTGCCGGAGTGAATTTTGGAAAGGGTTTACCTCGGGCGCTATCTTGCAAGGGTGTGCCCGTTGCTTCAGTCAGCGACCTTGAAAATTATGGGTTATTTCCTGATATACGGGGACAGCAATCACGCGATCTAGCATTAAGCGCGTTCTCTCAGATATACGGTAGTGCAATGGCACATGACCATGTATCTCAGTTCATTGGTCAAACAGGTATCGATGCCTTGAAGGGAGCCGACATACTTAGAACAGCTCCTGGAAAGTATTCGTCAGCTATCGAATATGCTAATAATCCTATAGCCCAGTCCATGAAGAGTATCGCCCAGGTTCTTACAGCAGATATAGGCACCAGGGTGTTTTATACACAGTACGGGAGTTTCGACACACATGCAGCCGAACTGGAAACTCACACTAGACTTTGGACCGAAACTTCAGATGCAATCGGGGATTTCATGGAAGACATGAAAGAACATAACTTGCAAGATGATGTCCTCCTATTAGTATGGTCCGAGTTTGGCCGCAGAATCAGGGATAATTCGGCCGGAACCGATCACGGTTCAGGCGGTGTGGCATTTGCGATAGGTGGGGATGTTAAGGGAGGCTTATATGGAGTATATCCATCCTTGAAGGAGAGCGATCAGCTTGAAGGGGACTTACATTTTAATAACGACTTCCGCAGCATCTATTCCACGATAGCTGAAAGATGGTTAGACGTTGACCCGGATACGGTGTCCAACGGGCACTATGAGCAGCACGAGTTCATTGCACCTTTGTCCTCCAATTAATTCTTCCTCCAAGTAACTAACTGGTAACCGTTGATTGCTGCTGATAATGCATGCCGAACGCACAGAGTTGTATTGTCGGCTGGTCTGTAACACCGAACCTAGCTGGCGTTTGATCGAGACTTAACTAGGTTTGGGAGAACCTACATGTAAATATGGCTCCCTTATTAATATACAGGGCATGACGTACAAAATAGTTACTCGACCGATTGCCCAATGCCTTTGTAATTCAAATTCCCAGACTGAAGCGAGTCATGTTTGTCATGCGAAGGGGAAATAGGTCGTAGGCGCAATCGGACATTTATCCTCATAAGTATGTCATTTGGGCATGGTGCCGCTCACCTGTATGACCAAGGCATACAGGTGTTGATGCCAACAATCTTTTCTTCCTTTGGATTGTCCAATATCTAGGTGTCAATGGTATTGGCCTTTAGATTCGCCGGCTTTGGCATCGTGAATCTAGGGGGTGATTGGTCGTAGATATGCTCAATAGACATTGGGTTTGACGCCTGTCGGGTCTATGTTCGCGGCCGGCATATTGTTCCTCCTGGTCGGTTCGTCGCCCATTACCCCCCGTTACTAATAGCAACGTTTCTAGTATCTATACATGGAGCATTGTGGCACCTACCACCAGTCGCCTCTCTGTCCCAGCGATCTTATTGGGTGTATTCGTGTGGTGGTCACTTCGCGCCATCGGCAAGGGAAGCCAAGAGGCATCCCGAGAATTGGGCGTTCATCTTAGAGACACTTTGGAAGTCGTAAGAAACACGGTTGTACTATTACTGGTATCGGCTGCCATATTACGTGGAACCGGTCTCGACATAGTTTTCGCATGGTCGCCACTTTATCTTGAGGAAACTTTGAGCAAGAGGCATTTAAATGCTGGATTCCACTATTACCTCTTAACCGGCATGGGTATCATTTCCGCCCCGATTTTAGGTGTTCTTTCAGACCGGTTCGGTAGAAAACCTGTTTTAGTTCCTGGCTTTTTTCAATGGCGGCAGGATTCTCTTTCGTAACCGAGGCTATAGCTGACGCGGTAATGGCGATGTTCTCATTCGCCGGTATGGGATTGTATAGCTTCGCCCTTCACCGGGTAATTCAGGCGACCGTACTGGATGTCGTGGAGCCGGGGACCGAATCGGCAACCGTCGGACTGAATTTTGGGATGAACGGAATACTAGGAGCACTTTTCCCGTTCCTGGGATACTTAGTCATTGACAGTGTCGGAGGTTACGGAGCTGTCCATTACTTCGCCGGTACACAACGCGTGGTTTCCGCGCTCCTGAGAATATTGGCGCCTATGAATTTATCCCAAGATCAGGCCCTTGCTCACTACATAAAGATCCTTCTCCCATTTCTCCAAATTGATCGGTCAACGACTTGGCTGGAACCAAGGGCGTTGGGTCATCGGTGATTATTGATAGAGCGCGGTCCCGACCGACATCGTTTCCTTCCAGCCGACCGGAAATTTAGCATGATTCATAGGTATAATGCAGTCATGAACAACCAAGAAGTAGTGATACTCCATATATGCCAATTTATGTTCGTTTAAATACTTAAAGGAGGAAGAACTTATGGTTACGTCCAATATGACTCCTGTCGAGGTTTCACGGGATACACTTGAAAGTTTGAAGGAAATACCAACAGCGACTATATACAATGCGCTTAGGGCCTTGGGATCACTTTTTTGCGTCTGCGAGGGACTTCAAAACTACACCCCCTTTAGACCGGGTAAAGAGCGTTTCGCGGCTAGGGCTCGAACCCTTAGATTCATGCCTACTCGCCCAGATATTCTTAAAGACAAGCCTGGCGGTGTCGAATCACCCGAGTACATAGCGATGGGCCGTTGTGGTCCTGGAGACGTGTTAGTCGCCGATATAGGAGGTCGAGTTCAAGACGTGGTAGCAGGAGACGTGAAACTACTTCAGCTGGCGATGAATGATGCAGACGGCGTTGTCATAGACGGCGCGATTCGAGACCTCGATGTAATGACCCATGAAAACTACGACCTCGTTGTCTACGCGAAAGCTCGTAGTTTTCATGGTAATCCGTCCAGTCTGCCTGCGGAGGAAAATGTTCAAGTCCAGTGTGGTGGAGCTCTTGTTAGACCAGGAGACGTCATGGTAGGCGATAACGATGGCGTGCTTGTCGTTCCGTCGTGGATGGCCGAAAAGGTGCTGAGCTGGTCGATAGAACATGAAGGGGCAGAGAATCTTGTGAAAGACAAGATAAAAGCGGAAGGTGTTGTTCCAGGTAAATATTATCCCCCTACCCTAGAAACGATTGAGGAATGGCGAAGGCTCAATTCTCAATAGCAGGTCCACTTTATGTTTCCGCAAAACGAACCTAAGTTGAGGAGATTTGGTTTTCTTCAATTATGTCAGTTGCACAATCTCGACTCATGAGATTTCAATTCAAATAACAAAGCGTTGTAACCGTGTGCCCAGGTCGTCCAGAAAACGGTTAACAGCTTCCTTCAATTAATAAGGTGAAACCTAGTTTATGCCGTCAAAAAATTACACTTCTCTTGTTCCGAGATACACATTTTCTTCGACATTAGAAAAGCAGGAACGCGAGCTCGCCAACAATCCATTGACCACGCGTATGGCTGAATCCAGAAGGGCCTTTTCAGGCGACCCATTTAGGCCTATCTACCACTACGTTAACCCGGAAAGCACACTAAATGACCCGAACGGCTTATGTTTCTGGCAAGGCCGATGGCATCTTTTTTATCAAGGGTACCCTCCAGAGGACCCACGACAACATTGGGGACATGCCGTAAGTGATGATCTGATCCATTGGAGAGATTTACCTTATGCCATTTATCCTGATCCGGAGGAAAAATGTTTTTCTGGTGCAACTCTAGTCGAAAAGGAAAGAGTTATTGCTATGTACCACGGTACTGAAGCCGGGAATATGATTGCTATTTCAAAGGACCCGCTCTTACTAAATTGGGACAAACTAACAGGTCAACCTGTTATTAAACTTCATCCAGAAGATGGACCCCCAGAACTAAGAGTCTTTGACCCGTGCGTATGGAAAAAGGGAGATCATTATTATTCTCTTTCTGGAGGCACCTTACCCCATAAGCCATCTGGGAGACGTACTAGAGCAAATTTTCTGTTTAAATCTCAAGATTTAGTCAAATGGGAATATCTTCATCCTTTTATTGAGGAGGACCATTTCACCCTTGTAGGCGATGATGGCGCCTGCCCGTATTTTTGGCCAATAGATGATAGGTATATATTGCTATTTTTCAGCCACATGAGTGGTGGACAAGCCCTTGTCGGCGACTACGATAAAGAACGTGACAAATTTGTAGTCACTTCACACCACAAGTTCAATTTTGGCCCTTACGGACCGTCCGGGATTCATGCCCCATCGAGCACACCGGACGGGAGCGGAGCGGTAATTACCATATTTAACATGAATTCTGGAGTGGAAAACCGAGGTTGGAATCAAATCATGAGCCTGCCGAGACAACTTTCATTAATAGATGATGATCCCATTGGAAAGGACATGTTGAAAGTGATGCCAGCAGGGGACGTTGAATCTCTCCGGAGAGAGCACAGACAACAAAAGGATTTAACTTTAACGGCTAATGAGGAGCGAGTGTTGCAGGGGATTGAGGGTAAGGCCATTGAATTATCAGTAGAAATCGATACTAAGGATGCCCCAATGATTGAATTAAACGTTTTTCGGTCACCTGGCAAAGAGGAATTTACAAGAATATCCTTCTTTCGCAATCGTGGGTATAGGAACTGGGAAAGATACCGCGGCTGGGAACCGGGTAAGCGGTTGGATGCCTCAGATAGTCTAATTTCCATCGATTCGTCCTATTCATCTGAACTACCTGATGCGTTATCAAGGGCGCCGGAAACAGCTCCAGTGTTTCTCAGGCCTGATGAACACTTGAACTTACGAATATTCTTAGATAAAAGTGTCTTGGAAGTGTTCGTTAATGGAAAACAATGCGTTGCGATGCGCGTGTATCCATCCCGTAAAGATAGTCGAGGAGTATCTATAAGGTCCCAGGGTAATAACGCTAGACTTGTAACTGTAGACGCCTGGCAAATGGAAAATATTTACAATACCTAATTCCATCCTTTTTATGGACTGGCGAAGTACCTTCAACTTTTGGCAGTTGACTGCGGGGAATTGATTAGGTAATGCCGCTTTCTTGGTCTACGGACAATGAAACCCATTCATATGACCCTCTGACCACGAAAAGTGCCAGAAAGGTTGTGAAACGTTGATTTGGTACCCCTGGCAGGATTCGAACCTGCGACTTACTGCTTAGAAGGCAGTCGCTCTATCCACTGAGCTACAGGGGCGATAGCATAGATTCTAACCCCTATCTGAAGCTAATGCCAAGAATAAATCTCGAGGCTATTCAAGGTTTCACGATAGAATTTGACACATTTTTTGCCACATCTGTACAGAATTGTAATCAATCTGCCTCAGCCCACACCTATTTATAAGAATCTGTTAAATAAAATATAACCTTAATATAATAAGTACCTATACTGGAGTATTACTGGATAAAATCAGCTATTAGCATGAGTGAATAGCGTAACCACCGCCACGGAGTCCTCTGTTCAGTCAGGCTTTTAGGCGGCAAAACTATAGGAGATTGTGCTCAATGCCCTCGTTTGATGTGGTTTCCAGAACAGACCTTATGGAAGTAGATAACGCTATAAACGGCGCAAAGCGAGAGATCAAGCAACGCTTCGACCTCG
>CAZZBP010000036.1:11226-20152 GCA_964652755.1 uncultured Dehalococcoidia bacterium | reverse complement strand
GACTGGTGTGAATCGGAGAGCCTTGTATATTTCGCAAAACATCAGTACACATTAATAGTATTGCCCAGAATAGCATTGCCCAGATTATATAAAAGTTACTACCTCGTCACGTTTGGTATTTTTTAGAGGATTAAGACATGGCTGATTTGATACCTATTACCGATGAAACCTTGAGAATTCTCAAATGCATACCCACACAAACACTCATTAACGGTTTGTGGGTTAAACGATGGCCATCCACTTATTTGAAGGAGCCCGCCCACTTCAAAAAGGACAATCTGTGGCGGGGAGGGCGGTAACCTTAAGATTCGTTCCTCATAAGACCTGATCTGTTTTCAGACAAGCCGAAGAGTCAGCCGAATACGTAGCAATCGGGTTGTGCGGCCCGGGCGAGGTGTTAGTAATAGATGCATTGAGGCGGCAATACAGATCAATAGGCGGAGACATCAAATTCCTTCGAGTTATGCAACGCAAAGTTGGGGGGTTGGTAACTGATGGGGGAGTTAGGGATAGTGTGATTCTTAAGAATTATGGGGTCCAGTTTTTTCAGCTAGCACTACGGCCAAACAAGGTCCGGCTGATTTCTGGCCTTGGCAAGTGAATGATGCTATTCAGTGTGGCGGTGTTTTGGTCAGGCTAGAAGATGCTATTGTTGATGATGACGGTGGTGTAGTTGTGGTTCCCAGGTCCGAGGTTAATGAAATAATCGAAATCGCACGTCAGCGAGAATAAGTAGAAGAAGTTATAAAGAAACAACTTGAGATCTAACAATGTTCTCCAGGTAAGTATTATTCGTTCAATGAAAACATTTGGAAACTCTATGAGGAAAAACAGGTAAGAAGCCGTTCAAGTGAATGATTCTTGACACCTGTGCCTGCATTTCCTAACCTTTTATTGTATTAATTAAAATAATTTTGGACGTTGACGAAGACGAGTAATCTCAACTGAGGTCAAAGAGAGCCCCGATTGGTGTGAAGGGGTACTATAAGTTGAAATGAATATCCCTTCCGAGTCTCAAGCTGAAACCCCGATGTAAAGAGGGTTATTAAGTTTTGACGAGCTTGTCTCACGTTATAAAGACAACCTGTGAGAGCCCCCTGAGTTAGGGGAATTAGGGTGGTACCGCGGACTAGTAAAGTAGCCCGTCCCTTCTGGGATGGGTATTTTTTATTTTCTGGATGGAGAAATTTATGTTTAAGCCGGTTGATTCCAAGGTTAACTTTCCAGAATTGGAAGAAACAATCCTAAAGTGGTGGGAAAATAATGAAATTCCCGAAAAATACATGTCTCGTAACGAATCTTCTGAAAAGAGATACTCGTTTATCGATGGCCCTATAACGGCCAATAATCCAATGGGGGTGCACCATGCTTGGGGTCGTAGTTACAAGGATTTATTTGCAAGATTTAGAACTATGCAGGGTTACAGACAGCGCTACCAAAACGGATTTGATGGGCAAGGCCTTTGGATCGAGGTTGAAGTAGAGAAAGAACTCGGCTTTTCTTCTAAAACGGATATCGAGTCTTACGGGGTAGATAAGTTCGTCACATTATGTAAAGAGAGAGTTCAAAGATTCTCAGATGTGATAACTAAGCAATCGAAGCAGCTGGCATACTGGATGAATTGGGATAATTCTTACCATACGATGGCAGATGACAATAATTATACAATCTGGTATTTCCTTAAAACCTGTCATGAAAGAGGGCTTATATATGAAGGCACAGATGTAATGCCCTGGTGTCCTCGCTGCAGCACCGGTCTCTCTGAACATGAAATTGTTACAGAAGGGTATGTCGAGATTGTTCACCCTGGGTTGTTTGTAAAATTTCCCATAATTGACTCGGGTACTCGTAGAACGCCAAATGAATCGATTTTAGTCTGGACTACTACCCCCTGGACGCTTACGTCCAACTGCGCCGCTGCAGTTAACCCTGAGATTGATTATGTGAAGGTCTCACAAAAAGAAGAATTCTTTTATCTTGCTAAAAGTAGGATTACTTCGCTTTCAGGGGAATATGAAATCGTTGAGGAATTTAAGGGGGCTGAACTAATAGGGCTCCGCTATGACGGACCATTTGATGAGCTGCCTGCACAAAATGATGTTGAACATAGGATCTTAGGCTGGGATGAAGTATCCGAAGGGGAGGGCACTGGAATCGTTCATATTGCCCCTGGTGCCGGTAAGGAAGACTTCGCGCTTGGTAAAAGGGAGGGTATTTCAGCCGTTGCTCCTTTAAATGACCAAGGAGATTTCATCGAAGGATTTGATTGGCTGACAGGATTAAATGTTTACGACGTAAATGATCGCATCTATGAAAACCTCAAGGAAAAGGGAATATTCTATCGCCTGGAAAAATACCGCCATAGATACCCGCATTGTTGGAGATGTGGCTCAGAGTTGGTGTTCAGGTTGGTAGATGAATGGTTTATAAGAATGGATCCTCTTCGTGAATCCCTTGCAAGAGTAACGCAGAACATAAATTGGATTCCGGAATTTGGTATGAAGCGAGAGTTGGACTGGATTCGCAATATGGACGACTGGATGATTTCGAAAAAACGATATTACGGTCTTGCCTTGCCTATATATAAGTGTGATTGTGGCAACTTTGAAGTAATAGGCAGTAAGGATGAACTCAAGGATCGGTCTATAGAAGGCTGGGATCAATTTGAGGGTAATTCACCACATCGACCCTGGATAGACTCAGTAAAAATCGCATGTTCTAAATGTGGTACCAAGGTTAGCCGAATCCTCGATGTGGGCAATCCGTGGCTGGACGCAGGGATAGTATCCTTCTCCACTCTAAAATTTAGAGAGGATAAAGATTATTGGAACGATTGGTTCCCCGCCGATTGGATTTCAGAAAGTTTCCCGGGGCAGTACCGAAACTGGTTTTATTCCCTACTAGTAATGAGTACTGTCCTGGCAGATTCTGAGCCTTGTAAGAACATATTTAGTTATGCGCTAATGAGGGACGAGAATGGCGAAGACATGCACAAGAGTAAAGGCAATGCTATTTGGTTCGAAGATGCGGCCGAGAAGATGGGGGTAGATGCTATGAGATGGCAGTTTGCCCGGCAGAATCCTGCCGCTAACCTCAACTTTGGATTTGGTACGGCAGATGAGGTACGAAGACAGTTCCTCATACCGTTGTGGAATGTTTATTCGTTTTTTGTCACATATGCCAATATCGACAAGTTTGATCCAAGAGCCGAGATTCCCCTTGTATCTGAGAGAACTGAGCTCGACAGATGGATACTGAGTGAATTGAATTCTCTGACTAGAGAAGTTACGAGGGCTCTCGAATCATTTGAGCCAGAAAATGTCACCAGGGAAGTTGAACAATTCACCGAGTATTTGTCCAACTGGTACATAAGAAGAAGTAGACGACGCTTTTGGAAGTCGGGACTTTTGAGTGACTCAAGTAAAGATTCTAATCATGACAAGCTTTCAGCGTATTCAACTCTATATGAAACGCTAGTAACTCTCACAAAACTTCTGGCTCCTGTTGTTCCCTTCATCACGGAATCTATTTACCAGAATCTCGTAACTTCTCAATCACTAGGCAAGGAAAGTGTTCATCTTGAAGAGTATCCGGTCACCGACCAAAATATTCTCGAAAAGGAACTTTCTGAACGAACGCGCTTGGCTATGAGGCTTTCAAGTATGGGTCGCTCAGCTAGGAGTAAGGCAGGTATAAAAGTACGCCAGCCCCTTGAACATATTTATGTGCATGCGAGGACCGTTAATGAATTAGACATGTTGCCTCTAATAGAGGATCAGCTAGTAGATGAACTGAATGTTAAACATGTTATACCGGTAGCAGATGCTGAAGAGATTATCAGTTTTCAAATTCAACCAAACCTGCCAGTTCTTGGTCCAAAATACGGAAAGAAACTTGGAGCTATAAAGTCGGCACTTGAGTTGGCGGATTCGTCAGATATAAAAGTCACTGTGGATGCGGGACTAAATGTGGAATTAGGAGAATTTAATCTGGAACCTGGAGAAATTCTTGTTTCCGCGATTGAGCTAGATGGAGTTTCTTCAGTTATAGATTCAGGCTACGCTGTAGGTATTTCTTCAGATATTTCTCCGGAATTGCGGGAAGAAGGGGATGCCCGAGAACTGGTGCATCGGATTCAAAATATGAGAAGGTCGGCGGGTTTCGAAATCTCCGACCACATCAATCTGTGGATAGCTGGATCTGACGAGCTGTCAGATATAGTGGAAAAACACTTTACATATTTTAAAGAAGAAACCTTGGCCGAAAACATCTCGTTCGGAGATGCTCCTGTAGGTTGTTATATTGAAAATCATGACCTTGATGGAAAGAAGGCAACCGTTGCAGTTAGGAAAGTGTAGAACTATATTTCATATGTAGTTCGTCCACCGACAACAGTTTGTATTATCTTTATGTCCTTAATTGTAAAGGGGTCTACCTTTCTGAGGTCCTCCTCGAGGATTACGAAGTCCGCGAGCTTGCCGACCTCTATAGAACCTTTGATGTTCTCCTCAAAGGATGCGTAGGCCCCATTTCGTGTATATATCCTTAAAGCATCATCTGAAGAAATGCGCTGACTTGGTCCCCACAATTTACCGTTTATGTCCGTGCGGGTTACGCAACTTTGGATTCCGAGTAATGGTTCATAGGGTCCTGGTGGGTAATCCGTAGCCCCGGTAGATACAACTCCGTATTCCATGAATGATTTTTGAGCAAACATCCACTCAAGTCTTTCTTCCCCGTAGTAGCCCATCTTTTCTCCATGATAGTAGACGTATGTACAAAAAGGCGTACCGATTGATCCAGTTGTTCTCATGCGATTTAACAGATCAGGGTTTACCAAAGTACAATGCTCTATTCTGTGTCTGGGGTTATTTCTGGGATAAGCTTTCAAGGCCTTTTCATATGCGGAAAGCACCATGTCGATGGCGAGATCCCCATTTGCATGGATGCAAACCTGAAATCCTGCTCTATGTATCTCCATCACAGCTTCTTCAATCTCTTCTGCTCCCATCGCCTGAATTCCGCAATCGTCCCCTGATTCAGAGCCAATATAAGGCTCTGACAGGTAGGCGGTTCGGGCTGCTATAGCGCCATCTGAAACCATTTTGATGCCACCTATTCTGAGCATGTTATTTCCGAACCCGGTTTTGATTCCTGAATCCCTTAAGGAAGCGAAATGGTCGTGGGCCATAAGCATGTAAACCCGTGGGCCAAGGTTTCCGTTTGTCAGCCCCTCCTGATATGAGAGCAATTCGTCACTTGAAACCCGTGCGTCGTGGACACTGGTCAAACCCGCTTCACTCAACATTTCATTAATGAGTTTAAGTCCGCGTGTTCTGTCATCAGTGCTGACTTTAGGTAACATTTCCCTTACGGGCTCTGATGCTCTTTCATAAATTACACCGTTTAGATCTCCGGTAGAAGGGTCCCTGCCAAACCGGCCTCCAGGCGGGTCAGGTGTATTGGCATTGAAGCCGGATATCTCTAGGGCTTTACTATTCATGTAATACACGTGACCGGCTCGATGAGATACAAACACGGGCAGATCCGTACTTACTGCGTCTAAGTCCTGGCGTGTGAGAAATCTATTTTCCTCGGTCTTGGTATCATCATATTTAAACCCTTGAATCCATTCGTCTCGCCCAAGCCCCTCGGACCTTCTTCTCAGCGCCCGGAGAACTTCATCAATGCTGCGCCTATCACAATCAGCAGCCATAACGTGACGGGTTCCGCTGCTCAATACGTGGATGTGTGCGTCAATAAACCCGGGGATAACAGTTTGCCCCTTCAAATCCAGAACTCTAGTATTGGGTCCGGATAGCATCTCCGTGTCGGTATTGGTACCTACAGATACAAACTTACCGTTTTTGACAGCAAAACTTTCAGCGACCGTACTCAAATCGTCAACGGTCAGAACATTAGCGTTTTTCACAACCATGTCAGCTATATGGCCGCTCATTGTTACCGCATCCTTTTATTAGATACGTTTAAGGGAAGCGAGGTTCGTTTGGGCTCTAATTACGAAGCTGCGGGAATAATATCACTTCCCGAATCGATGGATTGTCAGTGAGAATCATTGCCAGTCTATCAATGCCAATTCCCAGTCCACCAGTGGGTGGCATTCCATGTTCGATTGCTATAAGGAAATCTTCGTCTAACCGGTCCATTTCTTCCCCTTGGTATTTTGAGTGTAACCTCTCTTGTTCCTCAAAACGGGTCCTTTGATCAATAGGGTCGTTGAGTTCAGAGAACGCGTTACATATTTCCATGCCGCATACGAAGCCTTCAAAACGCTCGACAATTCGTGGATCACCCACCGATCTCTTAGCCAATGGAGACATTGCAATCGGGTAGTCTACAAGGAAACAAGGTTGAACCAAAGTAGGTTCCACCTTTTCAGATATCAACTTGTCGAGAAGCCCTCCCCAACTTATTTGCTGGCTGACATCTATGCCGATTTGACCCATAGCTTTTCCTAAAGATTCTGAATCTTCGTGGTCAAAGAAATCTAAACCGCTGACATCGATAATTTTTTGACGAAGGTCGATTCTTGGCCAGGGAGGTGTGAAATCCAATTCAATCCCACCAAACGGACTACTCATTGAGCCGTTTAGTCTGATTGAGGCAGTTGAAACAATTTGCTCTACCATTTGCATAACATCGTTATAGTCGGCAAAAGCCTCGTAACTTTCCATGGTGGTGAATTCAGGGTTGTGCTGCTGGTCGACACCTTCGTTTCTGAAGACTCTTCCGATTTCATAGACTTTTTCCAGCCCGCCTACTATCAGCCTTTTTAAATGAAGCTCTGTAGCAATTCTGAGATATAAAGACCTATTAAGTGCATTGTGATGGGTGGTAAATGGGTGTGCCATTCCTCCTGCTGCAACCGGTACGAGGATGGGTGTTTCAACTTCTATGAAACCTTTGCTTTCCATAAATTGTCTCATCGTAGTGACAAGAAGACTTCTAGAGCGGGCAGCCTTTGCAGCGTTTTCATTAGCTATGAGATCGAGGTATTTTTGCCTGAATCTAGTTTCTACGTCAGTCAGGCCATGCCATTTTTCAGGCAGAGGTCTAAGTGCCTTACATATGATCTGGAACTCAGAAGCCTGTAACGTTATTTGACCTGTCCGGGTCCTAAACAGGGACCCTTTCACGCCTAACCAATCTCCAATATCTAAATAGCTGAGTAGATCATACCTCTCCCCCAGAGCATCGCCACGCAACATTACTTGTAGACGGCCGTCAGCATCAGATATATCTAGGAAGGTTGCTTTGCCCATGCCTCTTCGAGCCATGACTCGGCCACCTACAGATACTTCGATTAGATCATCTGAGCGAGATTCTTCACGTTCTTCGAAAAAAGATACCGCCTGAAGGCTGGTGTGACTCCTGTTAAATCTAGCAGGATATGGATCCAGACCTTTTGATCTTAGCGCATCAGCCTTTTCTTGACGTACTCTAAAATATTCATGTTCAGATTGGGACAATTTAACCCTCTTACTGTGGAGAAGTTATTTATGTTATTGATTTGATAGGTGAGGTAGGACGTTTTGGAAGGAGTTCTTGTTTCCACACTACCACCTACCTCGTGGTCCGCCAATGCAAGCTCGTATAGGTGGCTGGAATTAATAGGGCCAATATTCTATCTCTGAGACTTTGCCTTGTAAAATTGTGCATCTAAAACATATAAAACTTTCGGTCAGCAAGAATTTCCGAAATTGCCCAGAATGCTGGACGAATTCTTCTTTTACATAGTTTGACCTATTGTTACTATCGCTCAGTAGGCAATATTTGGCTTTCGTTTACAGGTGAGTGTTTCGGAATTTGACTATTCGAATCTCAGGGGGATTTCTTCGAGGTAGACGGGTAACTTCGCCAACTTCTGGGCAAGGTATTCGGCCTACTACTGAAAAGGTAAAGCTTGCGATATTTTCCGTAATCGGCTCGGAAGGGGTGAAGGGGAAGAAAGCGTTGGACTTGTTTGCTTGCAGCGGTGCTCTTGGGTTAGAAGCTATTAGTCGAGGGGCTGAAAGTGCTCACTTCGTCGAAAAGAGTGGTAAAAACTACAGATTAATTCAAGAAAATATTAATAAATTGGGTATCGGGAACTCGTGCATAGTAACTCATGCAGATTGCGTGAAGTTCATTTCAAAATGCGAGGATACTTACGGCTTGGTCATGCTGGATCCGCCCTTTGAAATTAATTATTGGGAGATTCTCATGACAAACGTCGCTAAGGAAGGGTTTGTAGCTCCTTCGGGAATAGTAATTGCAGAGCATAAAAAGGGTGTGGTTCTTGAAGACCGGTACGGGGAAATTTCACGGTTCAACCTGAAAACATATGGAGATTCACAAGTTTCATTTTATGAGGTGGTCGGTGGTTAAAGCATTTTATCCGGGCAGTTTTGATCCAGCCCACAACGGGCACGTAGATGTTGCTAATAGGGCGTCGAAACTATTTGACGAGGTGGTTATCGGTGTTTATGAGGCGCCTCCGAAAACTTTAATGTTTGACACAGACGAGCGAGTGAAACTTTTTAGCGACGCATTATTCGGAATTGATAATGTCGAAGTAGTTCCATTTACTGGGCTTGCTCCAGACGTGGCTAGAGAGGTGGGAGCTAAAGTAATACTTAGGGGGCTACGGGCAGGATTTGACTTCGAACAGGAATTTGAGATGGCACTTATGTGGAGAAACCTGTCACCGGATATAGATGTGATATGCATGATGAGTGCACTGGAGCATCAGTTCATATATTCGAGTAGGATCAAGGAAGTAGCGAGATTGGGAGCTAGTATCGACAACCTGGTTCCAGCGCATATTGCCAAAGCACTAAAAGAAAGACTTTAGTAATTAAGAAACGAGAGATATGGGAGGGTAGTTTCAATGGATGTAAACGAGATTCTTAGCGAGTTGGAAACC
>CAZZBP010000036.1:0-11216 GCA_964652755.1 uncultured Dehalococcoidia bacterium | reverse complement strand
AGGCTCAAGCTATCATCATGCAGAAAGATAGCATTATCAGCCAGGCTTATCTTGAGGCGAACAGGGTGCGTGAAGAGGCTGAGAGTTCGGCTCAACAACTCAGCAGCGCCGCTTCGGTCGCTCATGAGGAACGGGTGTCAGACTCCGAAATAATTAAAGAGGCAAGTTCACGCGGTGGTGAGATAACGGCAAATGCCACTACTGAAGCTCAGAGTATTGTTCAAGATGCCCGGCGAAAAGCTTATTCGCTTTTAAATGATGCTGAAGCCTCAGCTGCCACTCAAAGGGAAGGGGCCGACAGGTATTCTACGGAAGTGTTGGCAGGCTTAGAAGAAAAACTTGCTGAGGTACTGAGCCAAGTCAGAAGAGGGATCGATACCTTGCGCCCGGAAGAGAATGCGTCCTCTCCCAGCAACGGAGTCTCGGTCTAATAGTGGCAATACCTGCGGTTCTATAAATGGGCGCCTTGGGGCGCCCGTTTATGTTCAGTGAAAAGTTTTGTTTACAGTCAAGCTAAAATGTCGTGAAGCCTTTGTAGGACCTGGGCGTTCTCTTCGAGATCAAAACCGTCAACTTTGTAAGTTTGTTCGCCTGAGAAACCGTCTACAGCTCCCATATCCACTATTCTACGGATCATTTGCATATCTTCATCGATTGTCGGTAGAACGTTGTTCCCGGTACTCATAGATAATGAGCTTATTAGGCCATATCCACCCCAGTTAGATACGCTACTTATAATCAACTCGTTAACTGTGGATACAGCTGGATATGAAACTAGCTTGTCTGACTTATCTACACCCTCTAGGACGTTTCCCATACCAATTTCGTTTCCTCCATCCCCAATCCCGATAGTGGTTTTATGTATGTCAAAGAGCAAATCTATCCTTGCTGTATTTACTGTGATATCCAAATTCCTCATGTTCCGGTACTTATCGTCTTGTGCTGCGGAGCACCTTTCTATAGACAAAAGAATTGAGGGATTCTCTAAGGATAGAAGTTCTAAGGCATATTCCTCACTTTCCGGTTTATCCATTATTGGGAAATCTATTACTCTGGATTTTTCGGATTTACACTCCCTCATCAGGTCGAAGGCGTATTCGTCTGTTATATAAACAACTTCATATCCAAGTTTCTCAAGAGCATTACCAATTGCAATCGCGCCAGGTGGGCCATCAGTCTCAGCCGCACCCGCTGTCAGGATATAAAACCCAGTCGTGATGAATATTTTGCCTGGGTTCTTCAAAATTAAATCCGACGATCTCTTGCAAAAATCCCGTGGCACAAGGTTTCTCAACTCTGAGATTCCTCTCATGTCGTGATCGAGAATTATGTCTTCAATGGTATTCATGGCAACCTGCTAAATAATTGAATAATCTTCGTCCCTCATATCGGTTATAAACATATGTCCCGGTGAATGAGTCACCATTATTGATGGTTTGGAACTCATTGCAACGCTTTGAGGAGTGACTCCGCAAGCCCAAAATACAGGCACGTCACCAGGATTGAATTTTGTAGGGTCTCCGAAGTCTGGTTTGCTAATATCCTTTATTCCTATGGCTTCTGGGTTGCCTACGTGAACAGGCGAACCATGCACACTAGGAAATCTAGATGTAACCTGAACCGCGCGAACTACTTTCTCTTGGGGGATTGCTCTCATGGACACAACCATGGGGCCGGAGAATTCTCCGGCCGGTACAGTTGGTATATTGGTTACGTACATGGAGACATTTGTACCCTGTTCAAAATGAGGTAATTTAATCCCGTTGTTTATTAAAGCTGATTCAAACGAAAAGCTGCATCCAAGTAAAAAAGATACATAATCGTCTCGCCAAATTTCTGACAGATCTAGGATCTCGTCAACCAACACACCTGACTCGTATACTCTGTACATCGAAACGTCTGTTCTGATGTCACTTTTAGGCGCAGTGGTACTAGCTTCGATCTGGCCTGGTTCTAGTACCTCGATAAGAGGGCATGGTTTGGGATTGCGTTGGCAAAAGAGTAAGAAATCGAAAGCCACTTTTTCAGGTAGTATTGCGAGGTTAGTTTGAACGAATCCTGGAGCCATACCGGAGGTGGGTCGGACAAGTCCTCCTTCCCTAATCGATTCCCTTAACTCCCTCGGGGATACTGTAATATCAGTTTCTGTCGTCACGATTGCACTCAACCCTTATTTAGAACAATGAATAAAGTAAACGGGTTGACTATATCATTAATCGATCACTTTCATTCAAATAACACCGCAATACCTTTAGAGACATTCTATCTGTGGAGCCCGCGAAGAATATCTTCTTGTGAGCTTTCTTTTCGCTATGCTATTCTTACTCCTCGAGTGTCGGGGAGTGGCGCAGCTTGGTAGCGCACCTGCATGGGGTGCAGGGGGTCGCAAGTTCGAATCTTGTCTCCCCGACCATCATCCTTATACTTGGAAATATTGGGATTGAGGCCTTTTAAAAGATTCGCTTATGTGAACTGATCCTTAATTTACTGAATAAATGATTGTTCAGGTTGAGCCATTTTTTAGTTAATGCCTTTGATTTAACTTGAAAAACGTTTTCCAGTGACATTACACAGCGTTCTAACGGAATTGGCAGATCTATATTAGTTATGCTTTGGTCAAGGTAGATTGTTGAGAAGCCTGAGGGCACCTAGTATCGCTTGATTGGCTGTCCGTTGCCTCATTCTCAAACTGTTATTTCGATGGGATAATGAGGTTATATCTGTTTTATTGTCACAACTGGCCTGAATTGTTATTTCTTCATTTTCTTCAGACTGGGCAGCGTCCGATACATTTAGGGTTACCACATTTTTACTTTCTGAGGTAGAAAGGCTCTTTTCTGGAAACGTCGCAGGGCTAGTAATTACCCCTTTTATGGCCACATTGTTATTTCCGGTAGCTTCCGACAGGTTGCTACAGATTAATCCTTTGGTGAATCCTTCGCTTATACTTATTGATTTTCCATGCTTTAGTAGTTCATCAATTAGTAATTGGGCGGGGGTATCATCATCAAATCCCCAAACTGCACTGCCAAGTTTGTCACATATTTCGGCTTCCAAAGGTTCAATCATATTTCTTGCCATTTCCCTGGTGCTTGCTTTGGAAATTATTCTTAGATGAATCCCGTCCTGTTTCGAATATATTCCTAGAAACGGATTTTCCTTGCCGAATAAATGTGTAAATATTTGATCAAGTTCGCCTTCAGATATACCGAAAGTTTTGATGTTTCTGCTTATATATACGGCATCGGAAGACATCTTATCTAGGCGAATGGAAACGTCGTGGCGCCACATGTGTTGAAGTTCAACCGGTGGACCTGGCAAGGCGATTATGACTTTTCTTCGATTTTCTACAAACCACCCAGGCGCCGTCCCATTGGGGTTAGGTATTGCAGATGCTGAGGGTATTAAAGATGCTTGTTTTAGGTTTGTGTCTGGCATGAATTGGTTTCGAGCCTTGAAGGTTCTCTTTAGGATAGACAATTGATCGCTATCAATGGATAGCTTTTCTCCGCAGAACTCTGCAATCGCTTCTCTTGTTAGGTCATCGGATGTGGGGCCCATGCCGCCTGTTGTTAACACGATATCGGCGGCCACAAGTTCTGATTCCAGAGTTTCTCGAATTTCTTTTAGGTTGTCTCCTACGCTCACTAGTTTTTTCAGCCTAATACCAATTCTTGGTAATTGGTCTCCTAAATAGGCCGAGTTGGTGTCGATCAATTCGCCCATTAGAATCTCAGTTCCAATGGTGATAATTACAGCATCCACGGGGACTCCATTCTTCGCAGCTTATGGTGGGTGGTGTGACCGAGATTCAGCTTATCTACGGATGGTCAATTATTCTTGGCATAGGGGATATCATCATAGAGCCTCAGTAAAGTATCTACCCAGTTTGCCGGGAGAAGGAGTACTGGTTGTGCGGTACCTTCCTGATCTGACATGCCATAGTATGAATTGCCATCTTCAGTCTTATTTCCTATCAAAAGTAAAACCCCATTTGTAAAAACGGTACCTGTTTCGGTTTTACCTTTGAATCTGATTTCAATTATTGGCGAAGACTCTCCAATTCCCCAGGGAGAATAATCCCTGTCACTTACGCGTGCCACCGCAACGGTAGTTCCTTCCGGTCTGCTAAGAAGTGGGAGAATTGAATCCCATCTATTCTGATCAACGGGGAATGATTCTGTACTTACCAGATAATCTTTTACTGTCCAAGAGCCGTCTTTTTCTCGTTTGAATCTAAGTTCTGATTCATCCGTTTCCGCATTCTCAGAAGCCGGGAATATACCCAATTCACTGATTGTTCCAGGATCCCTTTTTACGTACCAAATTGGCATAGGGGGTTCAGTTACCAGTCTAGCTACAACATCTCCCCAGGTGTCCGCGATTAGGAATAACTGCGGGAAGCCCGATATTTGACCGTAATGGTGGTATCCGTCAGTGGTCTTGTCACCAAGTTTGAATTGTAGATACCGGTCTAATGTAAGCCCTATATCAACTATAGTGTGAGGAGAATCTAAGCCATATTGAGCAGGGTTTTCAATTATCTTTTGTGTTTCTGTTAGATCTCTTTTAGTCTGAGGTCCTCCCAGTATGTAGGCGATGCCCCCCCATCTATTGTGATCCGGAGGAATGTCTCCAGGTCCCTCAAACGCCCAGGTTCCCGCGGACGTTTTCGCAAACAAAATACTGTCACCCTGAAAGGTGATGCCAATTGATGTCATATCATCGACAGATACCTGATAAAACCAAGGTTTGGGAGGCTTCTTTTCTTCCTTCTGTACGAAGGGGTTGAAGTAGAAAACGACACCAGCGATCATAGCTACAACTATAAGGGCAATAGTTATCTTGAAGCTCAATTAAATATGCTCCTAGCGTCGACGCCACCAAACAATGACACCCAAAATGAGCATAAGAGAAGGGGGGAAAACCCAGCTAGACCATTTGATGAAATCCCTCTCTCTTGCATTAACTACGAGTTCTCTGTAGGGAATTAATTTCGGCCTTATAGAAATCAACTCGTAATCATCGGCCAACCAGTTGACTGAATTCAAGAAGAGGTCAGAGTTATCACTGCTGTGGAAATATTTGTTTGTTGCGAAGTCAGAATCTGAGAATATAACTACTTTGGCTGGCACTCTATTAGCTACTAATGAAGTTGGCTCCTGTATTTGCCCACTTGCTTCGAGTAAGCCGGATATAACGAATGGTCCCTGGAATTCTTCTTCTGAAAATCCGGGATTCTCAGGATCTGTTTCTAGCCAACTTACTGGTGTTGTAATACCGATGGCGGTAAATTTGATATGGGGTGGCATATCTGCAGGATTTATGATCTGATCTATTGAGCCTGCTTCAGGATAAAAAGTAACTCCAATCTTGTCAGCGATTCCGATACCCGTTTGGTTACTGGTCGCATATTGGCCATTGGCTTTTTGTAGCATGGGTGTAAGCATTTCGCCGGCTACATTGCTCACAGCATCTGCCACCATTTTGTCACCTATCACGACCCCGTACGGTGCAATTAGAGCGTTGAACCCGTTAGGTAATCCAGGATCAAACAAGGCGATAATATTGCCACCGTTAGCAATGAATTCAGCGATTGCTTCAAATTCGCCCTTATCTAGGTTGTTAGTAGGTCCCGCTATCACCAGTACAGCTGTATCTTCGGGCACTTTGGTTGTTTGTTTCAGATTGAGAGGTAGTACCCTGTAGTTATCTCTCTGCATGCCTTCTATAGCGTAGTCCAGCCCGTCATCATCGACTGATTGGAGCATCGGGTCCTTGGTAAATTCCGCTTCACCATGCCCAATTAGGAAACGTACCTCTTTTTGCTGTACGTCCGTAGATACGAGGACACCAGTTACAAATTCTTGCTCTGTAAATGTTGACACTCCTTGTTGCCTACCAGAGTTCTTATCTTCGAATACAACGGTAGGGTAAACCTTCACGTTGTATTTCAGTGCCTGAGCCCTGTTAAGTTCAGGATCTATAAATCTGTAACTGAATAAAGCCGATCGTCTAGAAAACTCGTTTAAGAGATCTTCTGCTTGCTGCTTTGCAGAACTTGAACCTTGGTACTCGACGAAGAACGCATTCGCGACAACTTCGTTATCAAGTTCGTCAAGTATTTGCAAAGTTTGTTCAGAAAGGGAAAAGACTCTAGTAGCTGTGACGTCAATACGGTTAGGACTTCTGTACATCAAGAAATTCACAATTAGCAAAATTATGAAAAACGCAATTGTCATGATAGCTACATTAGTTCCGTATCGTCCTTTCCTACCAACAAGGAATATTGCTATCGATCGCGGTGACAAAATTAGAGCTAAGAATACTAGTAATGAACCGGCCAATAGCACCCATAATGACAGGTCCGATAATGTACTGAAGGCTAGATTAATACCTCCTCCGACTACTATCGCAGCGACTCCTGTAGCCCCAAGTACCAGACTCCAGAAGCCCGGCGACTTTGCAGAAGAGATTAGTATGCTTCTATAGGACTCATCCTGTTGCTCAGGAAGCAGTGACATTTAACGCCACCTTCGGGTTTCTAAGGATCTTATCGTCAGGAATATGAAAATAGCTATGAGGCTCAGAAAGTAGATAACGTGACTAGTGTCAATGACGCCTCTGGTGAAGTCTGTAAGTCTGGCGTTCATTGAAAGGGCGTTAAGAAATTCTGCTGGAGTGCCTTCAACTAATGAGGCCACCCTATTTATAAAAGAAAAGAACAACAATACGCTAGTACCGACAACTGCCGCTACAATCTGATTTCCAGAGAGTGATGATCCTAAGAGACCAATAGAAAGTGCTGCGGCGCCATGCAATACTAATCCTAAGTAGGCGCTGAGCACTGGGCCTGTATCGGGGGTACCAAACATGTAGATCATTAGAACGTAATAGAGAGTTACCAGTTGAATAGCTAATAGCAAACTGAAACTTGCTATATATTTGCCGAGTACAACTTCCCACTCTCTGACAGGTGAAGTTAAGAGAAGCTCCAAAGTTCCCATTTTCTGCTCTTCCGCAAGCAAGCGCATGGTAATAAGAGGGGCCAAAAAAATGGTGAAAAAGCTGGCCCAGTCAATAAGGCCCCTGACTCCAGCCTCGGCAAATGGCCTGCTAACGTCAAAAACGAAAAATACCCCAGTAAGTAAGAGAAACATTGCACCCACGACGTAGGCGGATGGCATTGAAAAATATGCTCGAGTTTCCTTACTCGTAATAGCCCAAAAATTATTCACTCAGAAACCTCAAGCTGCTCAATTGGTCTCACCTGCTCTTCCTCGATGGTGAGTCGAAGGAATATTTCCTCCAGACTCATTCCCAAAGACTGCAGCTTTAATAGACTCCATCCATGTTCAATCACTTTACTCGCAAGATCTGTACGTATGTCTTGACCAAGAGAGACTGTAATGTGGTAGCGGTGATAGGCACCACCTGACACTCGGATTCTTTCGATATCCTCCACACCTGGGACAGACTCCAATATATTGATTATTTCGCTATTTGGGCCCTTTACCTCTAGTTCAACCCTCTCAATACCGGACAGGTTGGTACCTAAGTTAACGGGATCATCAATTGCAACTATCTGACCTTCATGAATGATTATTACGCGGTCGCAAATCATGCTGACTTCCGGAAGAATGTGTGAGCTAAGGATTATAGTGTGGTCTTTACCAAGATCCTTTATCAGTTGCCTGGTTTCGACGACCTGGATAGGATCTATTCCTATGGTTGGTTCATCTAATATAAGTACATCAGGTTCGTGAAGAATCGCTTGTGCTATACCAACCCTTTGGCGATAACCCTTGGACAACTTGCCAATAATGGTTGTTTGATATTCATTTAGCCTGCAAAGGTCTATAACTTCAGATCTTCTGCTTTTAATTTCAGTGGATGACAGCCCCCTTATAGTGCCCATAAAAGAGAGGTAGTCAGAAACGGTCATGTCTGTATATAGCGGCACTGTCTCAGGCAAATAGCCTATATGTTTTCGGGCATCTAACGAATGTTCGACAATGTCAAAACCTGCAACTTCTACTGTTCCACTTGTAGGCGGCATAAAGCCAGTGATTATCTTCATGGTAGTAGATTTTCCGGCACCATTGGGTCCTAGAAATCCAAGGATTTCGCCTTGCTCTACGGAGAAGGTCAAGGATGAAACGGCGGGGAAGTCCCCGAAGTTTTTGGTTATGTCCGAAACTTCAATCAATCTCTTACTGAACCATATAGTACCTGGCTACAAACTGATAATATCAACGCGAGATCGTAATACTCAGTCACTTTTTTGACAACTGACTGATGTTAAATCAACTGATCTCGTTGTTCAAGGATATTTGCTTCTTTAATATAAGGATGGTGAATAGGTGAATAATTGTATCCTGCCCTCTTAATCGTGTCATCAATAGAGAATGGAGATTGACTTTTGCACCTTGTTATAGACGGTTATGGAGCTGACCCAGAATACATTTCAGACGAAGGTAAAATACTAACCTTTCTTCAGGAATACCCGGATGCAATTTCAATGACACCAATTTCTTCACCACAGGTTCTCACTTTCAGGGGAAAAGTAGAAAACGACTGGGGAGTGTCAGGGTTTATTCTCATAGCTGAGAGTCATATCAGTGTGCACACATTTCCAGACAGAGGCTACGTTAATGTTGATATTTTTTCCTGCAAGTACTTCGACCCGGAAAAAGCGAAATCCGAAGTTGTTGAAATGTTTGCTCTAGACAAAATTGATTTCCGGATATTGGAAAGAGGACTTGAGTATATATCTGTGCCTGAGGCATTAGATGGAATGATTAATGAAAGGGATGAGTTGGCCAAATAGGAGCGCTGGGATTCAGGGGGAAGTGACCAAGTTGCCTGGTTAAAAGATGCTGTCCCAACGCTAAAGAAGCACTGCTCATGATTTAACCTCATGCTAAGATTGACACTCTGCCTGCAAGATATCCCAACAAAATTCCGGTACTTTTAGGTCTGACAAAATATTTTTCATGCTAGATAAATCACAACGTCTTACATATATGGACCATGGTGCTACAACACCTATGCGTACCGAGGTTCTGGATTCAATGCTGCCTTTCCTCAAAGGCAGCTACGGCAATCCTTCGAGTATTTATATGCTTGCTCAGGAGGCAAGGAATGCTGTTGCTGACTCCAGAAGAGTTATAGCGGAAATAATTGGAGCGCGATCTAGCGAAATTGTGTTCAGCAGCGGCGGGACAGAGTCAGATAATGCTGCTATTAAAGGCGGCCTTATGGCAATGCGCCATTTGGGTAACCATATAATTACGACGTCTATTGAGCATCATGCAGTGTTGCATACCTGCCATCAAATGGAACAGTTTGGTTTCGATGTCACTTATTTGCCAGTAGATCAATATGGGAGAGTGAGTCAGTCTGACGTAATCAGTGCTATAACTGATAAAACTGTTTTAGTTAGCGTAATGACCGCAAACAACGAAATAGGAACTATTCAACCTGTGTCGAAAATTGCGACCGCGGTAAAGAAACTGGCAGAGTCGATGGGAAGAACTATTTTGATACACACCGATGCGGTTCAGGCGGTTGGCCATATAGAGACCAATGTGAATGACCTTGGAGTGGATATGTTAAGTATGTCGGCCCATAAGTTCCACGGACCCCGTGGTGTAGGGGGACTTTACATTAGGAGAGGTACTCCTTTCGAGCCTTTGCTGATGGGTGGGGGACAGGAGCGACAAAGAAGGTCTGGTACAGAGAACGTACCTGGGATTGTTGGCATGGCGACAGCATTAAGGCTATCCAATTCAGAGAGGGATACGGAACTAACAAGGTTGACGGAACTTAGGGATAAAGTTATAGGCAGCCTTATGAAACAAATTGATAATGTTGAACTCAATGGACATCCAAGTGAAAGGCTTCCAAACAACGTGAGTTTGTCATTCATGGGTGTTGAGGGTGAACCGATTCTGCTTGGGCTGGATTTTGCAGGGATATGTGCGTCCAGCGGCAGTGCCTGCTCATCGGCTTCATTGGAGCCCTCTCATGTCCTGTTGGCGTTAGGTAGATCAGCTGAAGAAGCCCAGGGCACCCTTAGAATTACTCTGGGAAGAGATAATAAAAATGAAGATATAGATTATCTAATTGATGTGCTCCCAAAATTAGTCAGTAAGCTTCGATCAATGCCTTCTTTAGCCGGATCATATTGAACTAAAATTCATTGGACTTTACGAAATTACCCTTGGATCGAAAAAATTGCACATAGTAACGTTTTTAAAACCAATATCAGGCTTAGGACTATTGTCTATTTGTTTAATTGCTTTGTTATTCCTGTCTGCCTGTGGAGGAAACGATAACAAAGACAAAGCAGTCGCAGGTAGAAATTTAGAAGTGCATGCCGAAAGCCCTATGGTTGTGGACAAAGCTTTTTTTGTATCTGAGGGGGAAACCAGAGTAATAATTCCTAGCGCTTCTAATCGACAGATAGTAGTAGTTAAGACCACCATCGTAAATAGGACTAGTACTGTAATTCCACTTTTGGTTGACTCGGATGCGGTTAAGCTTGGGGATAGGAGAGGAAAGAGATATGAAGCTATTAATCCATTTGAAAAATCTAAAAAAATAAATGGGACACTGTCAGAAGGAATTAAGGTTAAAGAGATTACACCCATATTCTGGGATAAAACTGAACTTCCGAGAGACTTTCAAGTTGGAGGATATCTGGTATTTGATATTCCCAAAGGACTGATCATAGGAACTCTTTTTTGGGATGAAGTTGAATATATTCCTGTCGATTTTGTGGACTACTGGAAAAACAGGAATTAGGTCCCACTCGATTTATGCATCGAAAAAATTAAGCATTGAATCAATAAAGCGTACCCACTATAGTCAGTAACGTAGGAGGATATTTTGTCTGAACCAATAGAAATAACTGATGACAACTTTCAGGAAGAAGTTCTGGAGTCTGATATCCCCGTTTTAGTCGACTTTTGGGCTGATTGGTGCCAACCTTGCAAGATGATCGCGCCTTCCGTGGCTCAGATAGCAGAGGAATACGATGGGCGCCTCAAAGTAGGTAAATTGGATGTCGATGCTAATGGAAAGATATCTACTTCGTTAGGTATACGAGGAATTCCCGCACTCATTTTATTTAATGACGGTAACCCTGTTGATCAGGTGATTGGGGCAGTGCCTAAATCGATCATCCAGAAGAAGATAGAAGAGGTCATATC
>CAZZBP010000035.1:0-20523 GCA_964652755.1 uncultured Dehalococcoidia bacterium | reverse complement strand
GATACAACCGATTCCTTTCCAGTCAGATCAAACATAGAAGTATCAGACATGCTTTGCGAACCTCCCTAAATTAGATTAATTCTGCTTCCTAATCTAGTCATAAAATCACCGTTTCTTAAGATCTGCGGGATTCGGAATAGTCTTGTTTGGCCCTTTCTATGGCGTTCGTCCGACGTTCGACAAGTGTCTTCACCCTCTCTTTAGCCCATCGATTAGAAGCTTCTGTTCCTCGGACTGTGCCTTGGAACTGAGGCATTACATACCTTGCCAGGAGTTCGTAACTCCTCAAAATATTCTCTCGAGGTGCCCAGTCAACAGTTTGTATCAGGAATCCACCAAACCCTCCGCTTTCTTTTGCCAGCTGGTGTATTCCGTCCACACAATCCTCGGGACTTCCGACTATCCAGTAGCCATTGTCCGCCATCCAATCGACCAGCTGATTATCTGGGCCGTTGAATACGGGGGCACGTCCATTAGTACCCTCTGTATATCCCCTCAAGAAGTCGATAGCCCCTGCCCTGACTTCGTCCCTGGCCTGCTTTGTTGTATCGGCAATGTGAACAGGTACAGTGAGCCTCCAATCCTCACGCCGAACCACCTTTCCATGCTCTTTTGCTGATTCTTCCGCAATTTCCCATAACTTGCAATATTCTGATTTTCCTTCAGAAGGATCTCTTGGTACCGTTATAGTTAGAACAGAAGCACCATGCTTACCCGCAAGGGCAACCCCGGAAGGAGACTGAATTGAGGCTACAGCAAGAGGCATATAAGGAATCTGATACGGCCTAATTTGTAACAGCGCCTCGTTTAGTTCAAACCAATCTGATTTATATGTGATAGGTTCATCTTCAGTAAAAAGTCTCAGGATTATGCCTAGGGCCTCATCCATCTTGGGGCGTTGGCTTGCCGGCTCTATACCCATCATGTATGCATCCGTCGGAAGAGCTCCCGGCCCCACCCCAAACATTACCCTTCCTCTCGGCATGTGATCGAGCTGTACGATCCTGTTATCAACCATGAATGGATGGTGATATGGGAGACTGACCACTCCTGTACCGAGCCTAATGTGGGTCGTTCTCTCCGCAGAAGCAGCGATGAATAATTCAGGAGAAGATATGATCTCCCAACCAGCGCTGTGGTGTTCCCCAATCCATGCTTCATCGTACCCAAGATGGTCAAGCCACTCGATAAGTTCGAGATCTCTCTGAAATGCCAAAGTAGGATTTTCCCCGACCTTATGGAAAGGACCTAGAAAGATTCCAAATGTCATTCTGTCCGGAAGATTCATTACCAAAACCTCTTTTGCAAAACCGTGTTCACAGTACGAAAAATATCCGCACTTATTTTCAGGTCATTCTAACGCGCCAAACATCGAGCACAAGAGTCGAAAGGGAACCCCAGTCTTTTTCAGTCATAGATCAATGTTGCAAATCTATATGACTCGGTATACGTCAGTGGCCGTTGTCGTTGCCACGATTTACTAAACAACCTGGAGTGGACTGCTGTTTTCAAACCGTGTATGTGCCACAATCAGTAGAATCACGCTGTCACAAGTTCACGAGAGCAACGGGGAGGCAAAAAATGCCAGTCGACCGGAATCGAGAGTCCTGGAAACCAGGTATGCCCTGGGAAAAAGCTTTAGAGGATATAGAGTACGCCAAAGAACTAGCGAAGGAACTGGGTGGTAAGGAACGCGTCAAACGCCAGCATAGCGGCGGGAGATACACAGTTAGAGAGCGAATCGATCGGATGTTGGACGCCGGAAGTTTCGTCGAAGCCGGCCCCATGGTCGGCGCTGCGGAGTTCGACGACAACGGAAACCTTATCGAATTCACTCCTGGAGCCTATGTTATGGGGCTTGGAGAAATCGACGGTCGACCTGTATCCATCGGAGGGGACGATTTCACGATCTCGGGTGGCAGCCCTCATAACGTCAGAAAAGGATCCAGACAGTTCACCATGCCGCTCTCTATTCAATACGGCATACCTTACATCCAGTTAGTAGAGGGTGTAGGACACAGTACAAAGTCGGACGAGTCATCAGGCCATATGGGCCTTCCGGATGGGGGTATATGGTGGCAAGGAGTGGAACTTCTGAAAAATGTCCCCGTCGCTGCCGGGGTAATGGGATCTGTAGCAGGAGCACCGGCCGCATTTGCTCTCATGTCACATTTCACAGTAATGGTCAAGGAGCAATCGCAGATATTCCCTTCAGGTCCACCAGTGGTCAAAAGAGCTATCGGTGAGGATCTCAATAAGGAAGAGCTCGGCGGCTACAAGATGCACGTTCATGAAAGCGGACAGGTGGATAATGTGGCAGACTCAGAGGAGGAGGCTTTCGAACAAATCAAGCAGTTCATCTCATATCTCCCGAATACAACATCTGAGGTAGCTGACAGAATAGAGACTGGTGATCCCTCCGATAGAAGGCCTGAGGAACTTTTGAACATAATTCCTCCTAACAGAAAGCGCTCCTATGATCCGAGAAAACTAATAGGACATGTTGTTGATAATGGTGAATTCTTTGAAATGCGCCGAGAGTGGGCAGGCGCGGTCATCACTGGGTTTGCGAGACTCGACGGTTACAGCGTTGGGATCATAGGTAGTGATCCTCGTTACCTAGCCGGAGCCATGGATGGCTGGGCTGCTGAAAAATACGCCCATTTTGTAGACTTGTGTGACGCTTTTAATCTGCCGGTGGTCATATTCCTAGACATGCCGGGATTCATGTTGGGTTCCCACGCCGAAAGAAAGGCAACTATGAGGCGTGGGGTTCGTGCACTTATTGCAAGCGCGGAAGCGGAGGTTCCGAAAATAGAGTTCAACGTAAGAAAAGCATATGGCGTCGCTGCCGATGCTGCACACAGCCTTGGCCACCCTAACGGGTTGAATCTTAGGTATGGCTGGCCGGCAGGAGAGTGGGGAGGAATTCCTATCGAAGGGGGAGTAGCTGCCGCATACAGACGAGAGATTGAATCTGCGACAGACCCTGATGCCCATCGGGAAATGATCGAAAACAGGTTGCTTCGGCTGAGATCTCCTTTCAGGGCTGCTTACAAGGGAGACGTTGTTGATCTAATAGATCCCAGGGAAACCCGACGACTTGCATGCAGGTTTGTAAAGCTCGCACAACCCTTGCTCTCCAAACTCGCCCAACGACCCAAAAAAGCTGTCAGACCGTAAGGCCACACCTGAAAATGCACGAAAACCCTACCAAAGGTGAAATATCAGAGTCTCCACTCTCGGGAGTCAGAGTTCTGGAACTTGCCGAAGGGGTGGCCGGGCCCCATTGCGGGCGGTTCCTCGCTGCGTTAGGCGCAGAAGTAATAAAAATAGAGCGCCCTCCGAACGGAGATTGGACGAGAGGGGTAGGTCCTTTTCTCAAAGGTCCTCCCAGTGGTGAAAACAGCTCTCTATTCGCCTACAACAACCCTGGAAAGAAATCAGTCCTGTATGACTGGGCTTCCGAAAGCGGGCTAGAATTCGTGGAAAGCCTCGTGGCAGATTTCGACATTCTGGTAGAAGATTGGGACCTAGAATTGAGAAGATATCTCCATATATCAAGGGACAGATTCACCAATCTGAATAACGAACTTATAGAGCTTTCCGTAACTCCTTACGGACTTTCAGGGCCTTACAGCGAATGGAGATCATCACCGATCATCCAACTGGCTCTTGGGGGATTCCTATATCTGACCGGTAATCCAGATCAAGAGCCACTTATGCTCCCAGGTCACCAGCCTGATTATCTAACGGGACTTAACGGCAGCAATGCTGTTCATATTGCGTTATGGGAAAGAGACAGAAGCGGCGAGGGACAATTCCTTGAGGTTTCTATGTTGGAAACGCTGGCTACCCTTCACCAATTCACTATGGAGATGGAAACCTTTGAAGGTATATTGCGCACAAGAAACGGAAACCAGTGGCAGAAACAAGGCTCCTTTGCATTGTACGGAATCACAACACTGCCCTGCATCGACGGATATATATGCTTCGGTATTACAACAGAGGATCAATGGGAAAGACTTTGTGCAATGATCGGCCGTGAGGACCTGATCACTGATCCGAAGTTCGACTCAAGAATAAAAAGAGCAAATAACTCGGATTTCCTTGACGGTTTGTTGACTGACTGGATAGCAGGAAAAACCAGAAAGGAAGTTTTTATGGAAACTTCCGAAGTATGGAGTCTCCCAACGGCTCCCATACTGGACATGTCAGAAGTGCTTGAAGATCCACAGTTCATATACAGAGACATGTTTAAGTCAGCTGGCACATCTGTAGAATCAGGGGCAATGTTTCCCACATTTCCTTTCAAATCCACAGGGGTCACCACGTCGCTAGGTCCCTTGCCTTTTTTGGGACAGCACACTGAAGAATTCCTTCGCCAATACACATGACAGCAAAGAAGTTTGCCTCAGGTGGAAGTTTGTCTAATATTAGGATTCTCGACCTTACACGGGTATGGGCAGGGCCCCTCGCCACTCGTGTATTTGGTGATTTCGGAGCAGAGGTGATCAAAATCAGTGACCCTCGCGTCACTTTACTTAGCGGAAATGGACTCAACAACAAGCTCAATAGAAACAAAAAAAACATTGGACTAAGATTGGATATCGAATCTGGTCGTAAAGTGTTCCTTGAACTGGTGTCGACATCTGACGTAGTGATCGAGAATTTCAGGCCGAGAGTAATGAGGAATCTTGGCCTCAGTTTTGATCAACTTACCAGATCAAACCCCAATATAGTCATGGTATCCATGCCAGGATTCGGAACAGAAGGACCCTATTCAGAATTCCCAGCATTCGGAACTACCGCGGAGTCTCTCGCGGGAATACCATCGTTAATCGGCTATGAGAATGGGTCACCAATGTCTACTGGCATAGCTTACGGAGACCCAATATCAGGATTGAATGCGGTTAGTTTAATACTTGCTGCTCTGCGCAAAAAGAAAAATTTCGGAGAAGGGCAGTTCATAGATATCGCGTTGGCTTCTAGTCCGATATGTATGATTGGAGAGTACATAGGAGCATATTCGTCCAGTGGAGAATTAACAACGATAAACGGTAACAGGCATCCCGATTATTGCCCTCACGGTGCGTTTAAGTGCAAAGGTTCTGACAGCTGGATTGCAATCTCAATCACAGACGATGAAGAGTGGAGATCTCTCTACAATATATTGAGCAACTCTAGGCTAAATCTTCTTTTATCAGGTACTTTAAAACTGCGGAAGGAAAATGAAGACTTGATTAATCAAGCAGTCTCGGAATGGACATCTGCCGGATTTGCCAACGAAAGAGTTAGGATACTTCAACAGGCAGGAGTGCCAGCTGGGACGGTTAGTAACAGCCGCCAGTTAATGAGTGACGAACATCTCAACGCAAGAAATTTCTTCCATGATACAGAGGAACGGGATCACGGGATTAAGAGATTCGACGGACAGTCGATCTCTGGAAATAGCCTTCCTAAGTCTACTTGGAAACCCACCAGTGATGTTGGAGAGGATAGTCGCAGCATATTAACAGAAATCCTCGGCTACTCTGACTCCAAGTGTGCAGACCTTGAGTCGCAACAGGCAGTCTATTTTGCTGTCAAAAAATAGAATTAACTAATTAAAAGGAGAAACAAATTGGCAATCCATGAAATAAGATGCCCTCTGACGGGGAACGTTATAGAGGTTTCCGTATCGGTAGGCGATACCGTAGGAGAAGGTGACCTAATTGTCGTCATAGAATCTATGAAAATGGAAAACGAGGTTTTCTCAGAAGTATCGGGAACTGTGACCGAGGTGAGAATCGAGGAAGACCAGAACGTTAGTGAAGAGTCAGTAATAGTGGTAATCGAAAGTTGACGAGAGTATCAAGCAAAACCGTGCTCTATAGAATTATGCTAGGAATTATCTGTATCTAGATCGCAAATCTCGTTTGTTCACTGTCCTGCCCACAAAAATCAACTTAAGCCGATCCAATACACACGTCAAAATAACCTAGTTAATCTCGATCTCGTCATATTGGAACTTTTTTATTCCCTTCCAATCATATTCGACCCCTAATCCTGGGCCTTTCGGCACCTCGACATACCCCTCCGCGTCAATTGAATCCAGCTGATCCGAATAGCCACAGCTATATACAGGGGGACTAGCTATATTCGATAGTTTCGGATGCACAAGGCCCATCTCATAAAAATTGGAATTTCTCATTGCGGCCATGCAATGTCGCTGAGCTGGGCCCGCTATGTGCAGTTCCAAATCCATGCCGAATCCCTCTGCAGCATGGGCTACTTTCATCGTTCCAGTGATGCCACCATCATACTCTGGGTCTGCGCGCCAAAAATCCGTCGCTTCTGCGATAGACATATCAGTGTGTGCCTCAACCAAGTGGATGTGTTCTCCCTGCAAAAGAGGGGTTCTTATCATTTTTTTTAGCTGTTTGTGGGCATATAGCGACACTCCACCATCTCTCATGGGATCTTCATACCAAAAGAAGTTCTCTTCGTCGCAGGCCCTTCCAACTGCCAAAGTATCTGCGAATGTGTCGTATACACAACACGGATCTAACATAAGCGCCATCTTATCCCCTACCCTAGACCCGACGGCATGAACCGTATCTATTTCCCTCTTTATGTTGGCTCCAGCCCCAGCCCCCCATGAATGGATTTTGAACCCTTTGTAGCCTATTTCCAAGCACTGTTGAGCGAAATCAGCGTATCCTTCAGGGCTATTCAATCCCCCTACCTCATTATCAGCAAAGTAAGTACTGGCATAAGCAGGCAGTTTCTCTCTGTGGCCACCCAGCAATCGATAGATCGGAGCATTATGAAGTTTGCCCGCAAGATCCCACAAAGCTATATCGATTGGTCCGATGCCCATCTTGTCCTGCTTACGAAGTATGGTCTTGGCCTGGTTGTAAAAAAATTCCCTGTGAGTTGCATCTTTTCCAACCAGAAGTGAAGCAAAACTACAAATTTGTTCATAAGTACCGGGTGCGATACTGATGTACTCTCCTGAAAGTCCCGTATCAGTATTTATCCGTATTCCCAATACGGACCTCGAACCTTTCGTTCCCGGTTCATAGAACCCCCCGATCAAATCACTCCCGTGATCGTCAAAAGGAAATCGATATCTAGAAAGATGAATGCTGCGGATGATCGGTACGTCCGACATAAGTTCTCCCAATAATCATTTGGATTTATTAGTGGGACGATTCTAACTGATCATTCACATCTAGTTGAAGTGAGAAATGTCGTAAACGTCTTCCCTAGGTTACGTGTCTTTATATATTCTGATAACTTAGTTTACAAATTTCATCGTTCCCACATTTTTTCTTAGAAATCTCTATGTTGTGATCTCTATTGAGTTATTTTTATTTGAAACCGGCTACATAATATCGCCGACCGTTTCGAAACTTGACGTGGAATTTGACTAAGATGTGTTAGTCAGCCATCTTATGCAGTGACAATATTCGAATTAGCGGGAGAGAAAAATGAAATCGACTCCAGGCACTGAAATAGTGGAAGTTGCCTCCGGTATTTATGCAAGACTTCATGAAGGGCTGACAAATGCAGGTATATTCGTTGGAGACGATGGGGTTCTAATCGTCGATTCTCTCCGGGTACCTTCGTACGCTAGGGACTTGATACGAGATGTAGAGCTAATCACTGACAAACCGGTCAAGTACGTGATCGATACTCATGCTCACTGGGATCATTCCTGGGGAAATGAAGAGTTCCCTACCGCCACGATCATCGGGCATGAGAATTGCTATTCGGAAATGGTAGACGTCGAATATACCGAGCAATGGAGATCTAAAATCATTTCCAGTGGAGACCCGTGGGCTGATGAGGCAAAAATCGTAAATGTGACCCCTCCGGATCTCACATTTGAAACCAAAATGTCACTTCATTTCGGCGGTCGAGAACTGGAAATTTTATATTTTGGTAGAGCTCACACAAGTGGAGATATATACATCCATATCCCATCAGAAAAGCTACTGTTTACTGGTGACGTTATTCAACACAGGCGAGTGCCTTATCTCGGGGATAGTTATCCTGCGGACTGGCCAGAAACTGATGACCGAATCTCTAGTTTGCAGATCGATAACTTCGTTTCCGGTCACGGTCCGATCGGAAATCATGGAGACCTTATGGAAGCACGCGAGTTCATTCATGTTCTGGTGGCAAAAACGACACAGGCCATACATGACGGGAAAAATGAACAGGATGCCTCATCTGAGGTTATCGCTAAGATGAACGACAGGTTTGGTGACTGGGTTGGGTTCGACACTATGGATGAGAAATTTCCAGACGTTTACCGAAAACTATCTTAATGGGATTTCAGCGTACTAAAGCGACTAATCGATTCATAACTTCGCAGAGTCTGTCTTTAGACATGAAGAGTTTTGCTTTGCTTACTCTGACTGAGTGACGAACCTACGATCGCCATTAAGTGAGTAGGGCAACTGTAAACACAGGTAGATTTGTTGTAGAGTCGGTCATTATTGGGAACGTTTATTATATAAACAGGCTGAACGAACAGTTGAAGTCACATAAAAAGAGAGTTGAACATGAAGTCTGACAGGGCGCTTGTGGCGCATCTCATGAGGAGGGCTGGATTTGGAGCGACTCCCGCTGAACTAGACTCCCTCACATCTGAGAAGACATACGATGAAATAGTGGACGACCTCGTACATCCGGACCGATTCGAACCGATTGACATGTCTCATGTCGAAAGATATTACGGTGGAGAGCCTGTGGCAGTCCATGTCGGCAAATGGCTTTACAGAATGGCTAATACGAGCCGCCCCCTTGAAGAAAAGATGTCATTATTTCTGCATCATATTTTCCCGGTTGCATGGGGAAAAAGTGAGCACGGCCCGTCGCTTTACAGTGAGATAGAAATGTTCAGAAAGGTCGGGTTAGGCAGTTTCAGAGATATTCTCAGGGCTTTATCCCGAGATCCTGCAATGATTTTCTGGCTAGATAACAATGAAAATCATAAAGATGAGATTAATGAGAATTATGGTAGAGAGCTTCTGGAACTTTTCTCAATGGGTGTTGGTAACTACACTGAAGACGATATAAAGAACGCATCCCGTGCATTCACAGGTTGGACCTTCAGACAACCTCTTTCACTATATCCGTATGGACATCACGCGGCAGATTTCGAGTTTCTCTCAAATGATCATGATTATGGAGAGAAGGAATTTCTTGGCGAGAAGGGGAATTTCGACGGCGACGAGATTATAGATATCATTGTTAAACAACCAGCAACGGCCCGATTTATATCAAGACATTTATACAACTTCTTTGTAGAAGACGAGGTTCAAGTTCCATCATGGGAAACAATACCTCCTAAGAATCCTGAAGCTGTCGAAGAACTCACAACAGCCTATATGGAGTCACAAGGCAATATCGGTGTAGTACTCAAGACGTTATTTAGCTCCCAGTTCTTCAGGGAGGCTGCGAACAAACCAAAAGTGAAAAGCCCGGCTGAGCTAATCGTTGGCGTATTACGCCAAACAGGAGAGTTCAGTCAACCAAAACCGGGCATACATGAGTTTGCAGTTACAACATTGAATGGATCTCCATTCGAGGGTCCCCTTGCTATCATGGGCCAACGACTAATGAATCCTCCCACGGTCGAAGGCTGGCACACAGGGTTTGAATGGATCGATTCAGGAACGTTAAGCGAAAGGGTAGGCTTCGTGGAACAACAATTCGCAGACCCATCCAAGCCAGGAGTATCTGCGATGCTTAAAAAAGCGGGAAGCCTTGACGGTGATCCAGACCAATTAGTAAACAGGTGTCTCGATCTTCTAGGAGGCATCAATGTCAGAGATGAGACCCGGGCTTCACTAGTTAAGTACGCGAGCAATTTGAAGAATGAAAAGAGTGAAGTAGGGGTTCATAATCTTATTCAAATGACTGCCTCCACGGTCGATTACCAGTTCGCCTAACGGGATCGCAATCTATAGATAATCAACCGATTCGCCCGCGGCCAAAAAGGGAAGAATATGACAACAAAAAATTCTGAGAAAACATTAGTCGTCGTCCAGCTGACGGGCGGAAATGACTTCATGAACACCATAGTTCCTTATACCAATAGCCACTATTACGATGCAAGGAAGAAGATAGTTCTTGGACAGGACGATTTTCTACCGATAAACGACACTCTGGCCATAAACAAGAATGCCCCACCGTTTAAGAGGATGTTTGACGAAGGTAACATGGCAATAATCCAGGGAATTGGCTACCCTAACTCCAATCGGTCACATTTTCGAGGTATGGATATCTGGCATACCTGCGAGCCTGATAGGGTCGGTAGCGAAGGATGGCTTGGCTTAGCCGTCAGGGAATTAGACCCCAGAGGTGAAAATGTCCTGACAGGAGTGAATATTGGCCAGGGTCTCCCACGGGCAATGGCCGTGGCAGGCGTGCCTGTTACTTCCATAAGTGACCTGGAAGGCTATGGCGTAATGAAACGACTTGAACAAGAGCAACTGCGAGATAAAGCTTTGCAAGCTTTCAAGGATATTTATGGGCAATCTATCGGCACCGGAGTTGTGGCTGAATACATTGGTAAAACAGGCCTAGACGTGTTGCGCGGGGCAGACATGCTCTCCGAAGTCGCCAAAAACTATAATTCAACTGTTGAATATGCCGATAACTCCATCGCAAAGAGTCTGAGGGATGTAGCCCGAATCCATCTTAGCGGCCTGGGTACAAGAATTTTCTACACGAATCATGGCGGATACGATACACACGCCAACGAGATGCCGGCTCATCCGAAGCTTATCTCTGACCTCTCAGGTGCTATATCTGATTTCATAGATGACCTAGAAGAACATGAGGCTGCAGATGAAGTCGCGATTCTGGTATTCACAGAATTCGGAAGGCGAATGAGGGACAATGGAAGCGGCACCGACCATGGCTCAGGTGGCGGAGCATTTTTATTTGGTAAGAACGTAAAGGGCGGACTATACTCAGACTATCCCTCTCTTGACCCAGCCAACTGGGAACATGGTGAAGATCTTCAACATACTATTGATTTCAGGGGTATTTATGGAACCGTCCTTCAACAATGGCTTGAAATCGAGGCAAAGCCGATCGTGAAAGGTGATTTTGAGCAAATATCACCCTTCTATCTGTAAAGAGGAGCTTTAATAAAATGGCGAGACCGCACGGTATATTAAGAGCAGGGTTCCCTTATCTAACGACACTCGGCATGCGCCGAGTGACGAATTTCCCTACAGACATTGCATTCGGCAAAGATGAGACCGTCTACATATTGATGAGATCTGAGGGAACGGCAACTATACGAATTTGGTCTACTGATGACATGGAAGAACTCACAGACGACCTCAAGGGGTTTGGTAGTTACGGAAGTGAAGATGGCCAATTTATTTGGCCCGTATCTATCATCAACGGTCCGGAAGGCGATCTTTTCATAAGTGACGAGTGGACTAACCGGATCACACGTCTTAGCACTGAGGGGAAATTTGTTAGCAAATTTGGTAAAGAGGGTGACGGGCGAGGAGAATTTAGAGGTCCCTCGGGAATAGCCTTTGATCAAGAAGGGAATATCGTGGTGGTCGACTCAAAAAATCATCGAATTCAAAGATATTCGGTCCGCGGAGAATACATGGGAGGATTCGGGAAATTCGGGACAGAAGAAGGATGCTTAAACCTGCCGTGGGGAATAGATATTGACGAGTTTGGCGACATTTATGTCGCTGATTGGGGTAACAACAGAGTACAAGTATTCACTTCGGAGGGTCATCTTAAAAATTCATTCGGACAGCAAGGGTCTGGTGAAGGCCAATTTGAACGTCCTACAGGGCTTACAGTCGACGCACACGGAGATATTTACGTGGCAGATTGGGGCAATAACCGTGTAATGCAGTTCCACCCAGAAGGTCAATATATTTGGTGCTTCACCGGCGACGCAACTCTATCTAAGGTGGCGAGAAACTACATGCTGACCAATGCGGTACCTAACCGGCTTAGAGAAACAGGAAGAGTTGAACACGAAAGATATCTAAGAAGACCTAGATCCGTACGAATAGATAAGGAGTTCAGGCTCTTCATCCCAGATTATGAATCATATCGGATACAGGTTTACCAAAAGGATTTTATAGAGTTGGACGAGACTCAATACGCAGCTCCACTTAGGAATCCGACTCTAGAGGTGACCTGATTTTGGAACAGCATATCTGGCCCACTCAACAAATCAATCGACCAGTCAGATATATATAGCAATATCACCAAATAACTGTTGAAGACGTGTCTTGTCATATTTGGGAAGATATGGAATTTCCAAAGAGTCGACATTGCTCTGGAGGTGGGGCATTGATGAGGTTCCTGTCAACACTGTTGATATGGCGGGATGGTCTGCTGCAAACTTGTATCCTGCATCAACAACCGAATGAACGTCGCCATGAACTAGCCATTCCAAAGGGTTCTCGTCAGAAATTTCGTCTTGGCCAATAAAACCTTCATCCTTCCATACCTTAATCTGGGTTGAAAGCAATAAAGGATTTGGAAGCTTCTCCCTTATCACTGCCATATTAATTACCCCTACATTGTGGTTTTCACACAATGGGAGTGCCTCCCGAGCAGCATATTGATTAAGTATTCCATACTTCAGCATAACCGTATCCCAGAGTTCCGGGTGAGCTGTTAGAGCAAGATTAACCACTCGATGGTCGGGCTCTTTCTTGAATTGTTCACTGAAACCTATAAACCGGATCTTCCCTTCTTCTCTCGCTTTCACCATCACTGGATATAGTTCATCAACAACTTGGAAATAATCTGTGGAATTCAACACATGAAACTGCATAATGTCGACATAGTCAGTAGACAATCTGTCCAGACACCGATCTATCGATAATTTCAAATCGTCTGGATGACGAATTCTACCGTCTGAAGATTTGTACAAGCATTTCGTGGCGAGAATGTAGGAATCGCGGCCTGACCTAAGTAAGGCCCGTCCAAGAATAGCTTCGCTATCTCCATAGCCTTCCGAAGTATCGATAAAGTTAATGCCAAGGTCTAATACTTTTCTTACAAGAGCGTCCTGTTCGCCCGCCGATAGTCCAGTGTTTTGTCCTAGCTTACTAGGACCACCAGAGCCAAAGCTAACAAGGGAGACCTCTAATTCTGTTTTTCCCAATTTTCGGTATTGCAATTATTACACTTGTCCCTTTCCCATCCAAGCTAAGCAATGAATTCAAAAAACGGATGTTTGGGATATTACCCAACGGCCTATTTATTAGCAGCTGCGCGCTATTCAGTGAACCGAACTGACACACTACCTATTCTGTCAAAAGTAGTACGAAAGAACCCTCCAGTCTTTGCTGGAACCGCCGCCGCCGGTGTAACAGAGATAACTATGTTCCCTACTTTTAGACCCATTCCGAACACCGACAACTTGTTTGCCTGAAACGCCACTGCGTGAGAAGGATTTCCAAGTACCGCAGCACCCGCGCCCGTTGAAATCACCTCCCCGTTTTCCTCTAACACCATGCCTATCAACCGCACATCGATCTCGGCCAGAGGACTAACCATCCCTCCTAATATTACCAACGATGCACCAGAATTATCTGCTACGTTATCTTCAGCACGGGAACTGGCGTTCTCAAATCTGTTGTCAGCTATTTCTATAGCTGGCATCACCCCTTCAGCAGCTGAAATTACGGTTCCTGAATTAACACCAGGTTATGAGATCCCGAGATAACAAGAAACAGATTTCAGGCTCTACAACGGGCCGGAATAATGTACTCATCGATATTGGATCACCTTCAGGAATTATCATCGATGAAGTTAAATGTCCAAATATAGGTTCAGAAGTTCCAAATTTTTCCTGGTTTGCTTTAGAACTTAATCCGATCTTACCGCCTACTACAGGGTCTTCGTCGCTCTTAATATTTTTAAGAAGTTCCAATTGAATTTCGTAAGCCTGGGTAAGTGATATATCTGGTATCAGTGCAGTCACGTTCTTGGCAGGCCTATGGGCCTTACGGGCATTTACAAGATCATCAACTACTCTTGCAATTAATTCCGAATTGATTACCAAATCTATCACCACTCTCCCGGGTTATCCTTATGACGTCTGACATACCTCTTATTGAGTCCAGATTTACCAGAACCAGTATCTTAAAGATTGGTACACTAGTCCAAAGGTATCGCAATAGAGACCCGAGGAATTGCACCGATCGCTCTAGTGGTGTGACCCTGCCCGGTAAGATCCTCAGCCAACATCATGTCCCCTGGTCCAAGCGTGTATACCATACCGTCACCTGTACCTATCTCGACTTGTCCTTCCAATGTAACTATAAATTGCTTTCTAGGCGCCGTATGCCAATCTATAAAATTGCCCGGCTCATGTCGTCTAAAAACTACAGACACAGTGGGCAAAATATCAGGTGGATTGTATTCTTCCATATGTGACTGATTGTCATCGCCTGTATAAAGCCTATAGAACATGTATAGTTCCTCCCTTCTGATTACATTTCGAATGCTATCTCGCGGTTAGACCACCGTCGACAGGTAGCTCAGTCCCGGTGATATAGGAGGCCTCGTCAGAAGCTAGAAAAAGGACCGCATTCGCTACCTCATCGACAAGCCCAAATCTATTCATAGGAACTTCTTTCAGCATTATCTCCCGAGTATTAGGATCAGCCGTACCTACAGAAGTGGTCATGGGTGGCATCATCCCAGGATGCACCGAGTTCACTCTGATCCCTCTCTCAGCGTATTGAATCGCCGCTGACTTGGTCATTATCCTGACAGCTCCTTTCGACGCGAGATAGCCCATAAGAGTGTATTCTTGGCCAACCAAGCCAGATATAGAAGAAATGTTTACTATAGATCCATTCCCCTTTTTCACCATTTGTTCCAGGCAATATTTCATACCAAGGAATACACCTCTTGAATTTACTCTCATGATCCAGTCATAGGCTTCTAAGCTCATTAAATCAGGCTGATATGAACCGCTAATCCCTGCGTTGTTGACCAGTATGTCAACCCTTCCACATCTTTCGACGACACGATTGACAAGTAATTCCCAGTCACTTTCGTTGGTCACATCCAATCTCTCAAAAGTTGCTTTACCTCCAGATGAGTCGATTCTGAGCACCTGTTCCTGTCCCTCTTTCTCCAGAAGATCAGCAAGTATTACCTCAACACCCTCAGAAGCAAATAACCTAGCCTCGGCGGCTCCCATGCCATTTGAAGCTCCGGTAATGATGGCCACTTTGCTAGCTAATCTCATTTCATCCTCCTCAATAACGGAAATTTCCATTCCATATGATCGAATATCATCGCTCTGGGCCTAATAGAGTTGCTCCTCCATCAACTTTCAAGACCACCCCAGTGACCCATCGGGCTTCACTACTTGAAAGATAGAGAGCCGCCATAGCTATATCCCACGGAGTTCCCTCCACCCCTAAAGGAGATGATTTTCTTCTAATTTCCCTTCGTTCCTCTGACATGGCGCCTGCGGTCATTGAAGAATAGACGGGACCAGGCAAAATGCAGTTGACTCGTATACCGTCCGCCGCATGATCAACAGCCATAGCCTTTGTGAGAGCTATGACACCTGCTTTAGATACCGTGTATGAAGTCAAGCCTCTCGGCCTGATGGCAGAAATAGACGAAATATTCACTATCACCCCTCCACCGCCAGAAGCCATCGCCGGCACTGAATACTTCCCAGTCAGCATCATAGATTTAACATTTACTGACATGATTTCATCCCAATCGACAGGATTTACATCAACAACAGTCCCAGCTCCTCCGATTCCAACGTTGTTATGGAGTATGTCAAGCTTGCCATAGTGTTTTATAGATTCCTCTACCATTATCTTGCAATCTTTTTGAGCAGAAACATCTCCGAGAAAAACCTTGGCCTCACCTCCTTCTGCATTAATTTGGTCGAATGTTCTCATAACATTTCTTTCATCTAAATCAACAAGTAATACCCGGGCTCCATGTCTTGCAAAAGTGATCGCAGTGGCCGCACCATTGCCAATCACTTCTCCTCGGAAGCCTGCTCCAGTTACGATGGCCACCTGATCCCCTAGCCGTTCCCTTTGTTCTACCATGTCTTCGAAACCTCTACATTTCTCCATACTGAAGTAGTCTAGCTATCCTTTGGACTCATCCAGATCCCTGAAGGCTTTCACGCCAGCTTGGGCAGCAGCAGAAAGAAGGGCATAATCGGGCCCATAACTAACGAATGTGACACCTTGATCTAGTCTCCCAGCTATATCCTCGGGTGAAGATGCGCCTGCACCAGCAGATGCATCTCTGTCCTTGGACACTTGAATCATCCTTTGAAGGACCTGATCTATTTCATCGTGTGGCTGGCAAAGTGGATCCAAACCCAATGAAAGGCACATATCCCAGGGACCGAGAAATAGAACATCTATACCCGGCACATCAGCTATCTGTTCAAGATTATTAACAGAGTCAACAGTTTCGATAATCAACACAACCAGAATATTGTCATTCGCATTCTTAAGATAATCTTCATTGTCAAAGGTATATTTAGAAGCCCTCGGTGGTCCCCAACTCCTCTTACCAAGGGGTGGAAACCTTGTGGCGGACACAATTCCCATGGCCTCTTCAGCAGTCCTGACTGAAGGCACAACGATGCCCATAGCTCCAAGATCGAGAGCTTTCTGAATAAAAACTTTGTCCGAAGAAGGAATCCTAACTATCGGAACAGCGTTTGTGTTCCCAAGAGCCATCAAAACGTGTTCGATCTCCGCTCATTCTAAAGCGTTGTGCTCTGCCTATATAACGACAAAATCAACCCCAGCGTGGCCCATCAACTCGGCCACATTGGCACTTTGTAGTCCGACGAATGTACCTATTACAGGGCTACCTTGCGACAGTTTCTGCCTTACCCGGTTTCTACGCATCGTTCCTCCTTGCTAGAGCGGCAAACTAGAAATAACAGGACCTGCAATCTATTGAGCTATATATCCGCCATCAATCACCAGTTCAGTCCCGGTTATAAATGAGGCTTCACCAGAAGAAAGAAAAAGGACACCGTAAGCTACCTCGCTCGTCTTACCTGTTCTCCGTAACGGGGTTTGCGATATATACCGGTCTCTGTCTCCAGCTACGGCATGGTTGGAAGAGACCATGGGAGGCATGAAGCCCGGGTGAACCGAATTCACCCGAATTCCAAATGGACCGTATTTAACAGCCATGGCTTTAGTGAATATCCGGACTGCACCTTTGGAAGCATGGTATGCAGGATGGCCGTAACCTCCACCTACAAATCCCATGATCGAGGAGATATTAACTATGGAGCCTCCTCCTTGTTCTTTCATTGTTTCAGCAGCGGTTTTAGTTCCGAGAAAAACTCCCGTGGAATTAACTTCCATTATTCTGTGCCACGCCCCTGTATCTAGGTTGTCGTCAACAGAAGTACTACTGACGCCAGCATTATTTACCAATATATCTAGCCCACCATGTTCCATTTGCACAGTCCCAACCATATTTATCCAATCTGACTCACTTGTTACGTCACAGTGGACATATTTGGCCTTTCCTCCAGCCTGACAAATGTCATCAACTAGAGATTCACCAGATGATGAATCGATATCGCAGGCGATTACAGTGGCACCCTCTGAGGCAAACAATCTCGCCTCGGAGGCTCCCATTCCATTACTTGCTCCCGTGATAATCGCGGTCTTGCCTTCTAATCGCACCGTATTTCCTCCCCGTTAAATCTCTATTCATAACCAAGCACAACTCTCCCTGAGTTCAATTACTCCGATCTGAACCAAGCTAACTTGAATACTTACCCCCTATCTGTGGTGTAGGTGAATCGAAGCCCTGCTCCTCACGCTCCAGTCGGGTTAATCGTTCCCATTTCCTCTTAAGATCGTCTTTTACTTTAATGTGTAACCGCCCCAGTCCTTCAGTCTCTAACTCTATATTGTCGCCATCCATCACGGGACTTAGGCCACGATGGTTGGTGCCAGTGGCAACCACATCACCGGGTTCAAGGGTGTGAATCGACGTTATCCATTCGATAACGCGAGGAATCTTGTGTGCCATATCGTCGGTGTTGAAGTTCTGCTTTAGGTCCCCGTTCACAGAAAGTTGTACTTGCAATTTAAGGGGATTATCGATCTCATCAGCAGTCACGAGATATGGTCCCATTGGAGCAAACGTATCTCTCGATTTCATTTGATAAAAAACTCCTCCACCAGACGACAATCCCCTAGCTGACATATCTATGAAATTCATATATCCGAAAATATAGTCATGGGCGTCCTTTGCCGAGACGTTGGTTGCAGATTTACCTATTACCAGAGCCATCTCAGCTTCTGGCTCAAAAATAGTTGCAGGAACATCAGGCAAGATAATTGTGCCTCCATCTGATAAAACGGCGTTCGGTGATTTAGGGAAAGCATTTATAGGAGCAGGAGCGTCTCTCGTTCCATCTTCCATATAGTTAACAGCCATGCAAACGATATTATGGGGCTTAGGAATAGGAGATTTAAGATCAACCGATGAAAGCAAAAGCCCTTCCCTTGACTCCACAAGAGCCTCAATATCTTGTTTGTAACAAGCAAAGGAAGCGATGAGTCCGTTGAGTAACTCCTGGGGAAAAGTGTGGGGAATGGAAGACACCGCTTCACTAATGTCAACCACTCTTTCACCTTTAATAACTCCAGGTGCAAAATCATTGAAAAATGCCAGTTTCAAAGCTTCCTCCTCGTTTATGAAAAAGTGATAAAGATCACTACGTTTTCTCTAAATATGCATATTAATCTAGGCATTATTGCTCGGTCCACTATAATTGTTTGCGGTCCCTAATTTTGTATAGCAAGGTGAACGGCTAAATGAACGCTGAATCAGGTGCTTTAGCTGCCATAATTCTCGGATTCCTGTTGGGTTTAAAACATGCGACTGATGCGGACCATGTAGTTGCAGTATCCACTATCGTGAACCAATACAGAAACGCATTCCGAGGTATTTGGGTAGGAGCCTCATGGGGGCTTGGCCATACCGCCCCGCTAATCGTGGTTGGACTAATAATCTTAGCCTTTAAAGGCACTGTACTTGATTTTTACGAAGAGGTGGCGCCGGTATTTGAATTTGGAGTCGGCGTGATGCTGGTTTTCCTAGGGATACAGGTTTACTGGAATCTCAGAAAAGGCCGTTTACATGTCCATCAACACGCAAGTGAAGGAAACGCCCACTTGCATATCCACGGGACACATGAAGCTGAAGATGAACCAGCGGTCGAGAAAAGGCACGGTATATTAAGCCCTGGCAAACCATTTTTTAGAATGAAGTCATTCATCATAGGAATGGTCCATGGGCTCGCCGGAAGCGCAGCAGTCATGCTGGCATTATTACCGACGATAGACTCGTTTCTTGCTGGGATCTCTTACCTTGTCTTATTTGGGGTAGGAACTGTTCTTTCTATGGCAATCATCACGATAGTATTGAGTGTCCCGTTTGCGATAACAGGTGCATATCAAAAACTGAACATAATCGTTTCTGGGGTTGCCGGAGCGATCAGCATCATCTTCGGGATCGCCCTGATGTCTGACATCGCACTGGACACAGCAATTATCCCGTTCTAAATAGCTGAAAACTTCAATTTACTAATAACCAATGCGTTGTTCGTCAAATAAACTAATTCTCTTAGGGACCGGTGGAGGCCCGAAAATTTGGGCTGCGAGATCACAGCCATCGAGCGCCCTCATCCTTGGTGAAAATATCTACATTGTCGACGCAGGTGACGGGGTTACCAACCAGTTGGCTTTGTCGGGTATAAACCCCTTGTCCATCAAAGCCGTATTCATCACGCATAATCACTCTGACCACGTTGCAGGCTTCGGAAACCTTTTACTTAGATCCTGGCAAAGCGGACACATCGGTCCTATTAAATGCTTTGGACCACCACCGCTTGCCAATATGGCTAAATCTTACAGGGCGTACATGAACTGGGATATCCAACTAAGGATCCGCGACGAAGGTAGGCCGGATCTTGAGTCTGTAATTGATGTTAAAGAACTGAATGGAGTCAATCCTTTTTTTACTGATGAAAAAGTAACAGTCAGCTATATCAAGGTTCCACACGGCGCTGCAGAACCATCATATGCCTACAGATTTGATTTCTCTTCTAAGTCAATCGTATTCTCCGGTGATACTTCTAGGAGTGAAGCTCTGGCCCAGTTTGCTAAGGGAGCGGACATGCTAGTACATGAGGTGCTCAATAGGGATGGGGTAGACGCCATTGTCAGACGAACTTACCCAGGCAATGAGTCGTTCAGAAAACACATATTGGAGTCCCACACCTCTATGCATGAAGTAGGCGAGATCGCTACTAAGGCCGGAGTAAGGATACTAGTTTTGAACCATTTTGTTCCCACTGGATCGACTGAATTAGACAAGCCGGAGGGCTGGATTGAAGGGGTAAGCCTGACTTATAAGGGAAGCATTGTTGTCGGCGAGGATCTTCAAGAGATCTCCCTTTAAAAACAGGACTTGTTTCGT
>CAZZBP010000034.1:0-20693 GCA_964652755.1 uncultured Dehalococcoidia bacterium | reverse complement strand
ACAATTCGGTGACCGCAGTTCCTACCAGATGGATATCACTAATCGGTGTGAGGCAATGGTCGAGGTCCAACAAGATATAAACGAAGGTGCTGATACAACCATGGTCAAACCCGCGCTAGCACTCTTCAATGTATTAAGGGAGGGAAGAGATCGATTTGACACACTTATCGCTGCATACAATGTCAGTGGGGGATACTCGATGGTCAAAGCAGCTTCCCAAAATGAATGGATTGATGGGCGGCGAATAACCGTATAGATTCTAACGTCCATAAAAAGGGGAGGTGCAGATATCATCATCACTTATCATGCCAAAGAGATTTCTAGTCTGCTGTCTTGAACGTTAGGCTAATGAAGGTTTCTCCAGATTTTCAAAGGCCATAATCTTAAGATTACAATTCCTTTAATTTCGGAAAGAGCAATTGGTCCGTATTTTCTACTGTCAATAGTGTGTTGATAGTTTCGGTAATCGCCTAATACGAAAATGTGGCGTACTTGGACAATACAATCTAATCTTTCAAGGCCTCGTGTTTTTGGAAGCCCCAATAAATATTTGTCACCAAGCGGTTGCCCATTTATTCGCACGGTGCCAGATTCAACGTTTACGTGGTCGCCGGGGAGTGCCACTACTCTTTTTACTGAGAGACCACCGAATTTGTCAGATAGCCTCAGCACTACGATCTCATCTCTAATAAGGGTGTCGCTAGACTCCCATTTTTTTGCGAAAATTATGTCATTATGACTTAGTGTAGGCTCCATGCTTCTATTTCTGACGCGCATCCAATAACCCATACAGGCATATTACTCCAAGTAAAGGAAATTGGGATTGGGCTCAAAATTGATTTCTTCTTGCGCCTCAGCCCGAGTTTCATGTATCTTTTGCATAGGTAGCCTCTAATTGTTAGCTCAAGTAAAATGCACGATATAAGGACAAATATAGGTTTGAGAACCCCACATAAGGAAGGATGAAATGAAGATTATTTCTGTATTGAAGAAGGTGTCGCCAGTCGTAGATGTAAATGCTCACTGCGACATACCTTGCGGGATTTATGATCCCATTACTGCCAAAATTGGTGCCCAGACTGTTTTGAAAATGTCCGTGAGGATAGAATCCTTAGATAGTTCCGATGATGTGAATACATTTTCAAGATATGTGGCGGTGAAAGAAGAGCACGCTCAAGCAGTTAAGAACGAGCTCAACATACTATGGTCAGACTATTTCAAACCGGAACACCTAGCAGACCATCCCAATTTGCACGATCTCTTTTGGAATGCAAATAAATTGGCAGGAGCTAACAAACAGGGCGTTAGTTCAGACTCTGCAAAACAGCTCGTCAACGCGGTAGATGAAATAGCAAAAATATTTTGGCAGACAAAGGGTGTCGATTACAGCGACCCTAATGCTGAAGTCAGATACGGCGCTTAATAAAGCTAAAATCCAATAGGCATGTTAGATAGAAGGAGACGGCTACTATATGTGTCCCTTCTATCTAACATGGTACTTTATTTCGATTTGTAATCGTCTCTTGGGGGGCTGAATATGTCCAATGCCCTTGAGGGTATTTTTCCGGCCACCACCTTATGTTCGACGCCTCCAGGAATTATGTAGAATTCTCCTTCCTTGACGATTTTTATCTCTTCGCCAACAGTGAACTCGAATTCTCCATCTAGGACTAATCCAGCTTGTTCATTTGGATGAGAATGGAGCGGTACCTCAGAATTAGCATCTAATTCGACAAGGCTCATCATTATCTTGTCGCCCCACATTGTTCGCAGGGATACGCCGGGTGCAATTTGCCTTTGGAAAGCGTCATCGGAACTCAAAAAATATGACATTTCTACATGATTCTCCAATCTATTTATTTCTAGCTCGTTTGTCGGCAAGGGACAGACAGGCCGATATGAAATCGTTTACCGGAGTAGATACCCCGAATCGATTACCGATCGCACTGCCCGCCCCGTTGATCACATCCACTTCAAGAGGGCGCCCGGCCATGAGGTCTAAATACATTGAGGACACTAGCTCAGACTTGTGTTTCTGAAGTTCAGCCATCGTGGCCTCTACAATGTCTGATGGTAGGACTACTCCTGACGCCGTTCCGGCCGCGCTTGTCTCGCGCATAACTGCCATAGTCATCTTCCTCAAATCTTCATTGTCTAATACTTCCTCAAGTCTTGACCTAGTTATGCAAGACATTCCGCTAAGTGCAGATATGAAAATTAGTTTTTGCCATATATCGGACATTATGTCTTCTGAGAGATGATGGTCGATATTGCAGTCCTTTAACAGATCGCCTACTCTGACAGCTCTGTCAGTGAGATTTCCTGACTGATCACCTAGCGCTATTCGGCACGCTCCTCCATGCTCCTGCACAACTCCTGGTTCGCCCCTCGATGCTTCTATGTATGCCGCCCCCAAAAGGATTTTATCCTTTCCAAAATGTGAGCCCAAAAAATCCCCACACCCTATTCCATTTTGAAGTGAGAGAATAGTTGTCTGTGAACCTACGGTAGGAGCGATGACCTCACACGCTTCTTCGTTGTGGTAGGCCTTTACGCAATAGAGAATGATATCAGGGACGTAGTGAGATGGTGGTGTGTCAGCAGCTGATACCCGGGTTGAAAAATCACCTGAAGTAATACTCCTAACTTGTAGGCCATTTTCTTGAATACGATGTAAGTGTTCGCCGCGTGCTATGAGTAATACGTCATGGTTTTTGGCCATAATTGAACCAAAATATCCACCAACTGCCCCGGCCGCCATAACCATTATTTTCATAACTGCTCCATTTCATTTTCTTTATCTATATTACCCGTTTATGTTGCCTATATCTCGCATACACATAAATGCATGGACCCCTGTGATAGACTGCGCCGCGATTGCAAAGTGCTTTAGTGGAGGAATCGGATGAAATTTGGACTCCTATATGAAATGCAAAGACCGCACACTGGTTACAGTGTGGATTACACAGCACTAGTGAACGAGACTATTGAGCAATGCCAATTGGCAGATGAGTTAGGATTTGATCATTTGTGGTTCGTCGAACACCATTTTTTGACAACTTTTGCTGGGTCCTCGGCTCCTGAAGTCATAATTTCAGCTCTTTCGCGTCTAACCAAAAGGATTCGTATCGGATTCGGAGTTGTTGTTCTTCCCAATCACCATCCTGTTCAGGTTGCTGAAAGAGTCGCCATGGTAGATCACCTGTCTGGTGGTAGAGTGGAATTTGGTGTGGGGCGAAGCAGTCCATATGAGCAACTAGGACTTGGGATTGATCCGAGGGATACAAGGGATATTATGGGAGAATCCCTAGATATAGTTCCTGATATATGGCAGACAGATGGCTTGTTCTCGTGGAAGGGCAAGCACTTTAACATTCCGGAGAGGGAGATCTTGCCTAAACCTAAGCAAAACCCTCATCCTCCCATATGGATGGCCTGTACTCAACCTACAAGTTATGAAATGGCAGCTGAGAAAGGCATTGGTGTTCTTTCATTCGGTTCGGGTGCGCCTGCAGGCATGAAGGGACATATTGATGATTACAGGAAGAACATCAAGAACGCAGACCCAGTAGGGGGGTTCATTAATAACCAGTGGGCTAACTTTACTCTAGGCCATTGCGGCGATGATGATGAGGAGGCAATGGAGACCGGGGCACTCGCTATAAAAGAATTCTTTGGCCCAAATCGGCCCTACACGGCAGATCGCGCGGACGTTTATGAACGCCTATTGGAGTCGTGGGGAGGTATACCTGAGCATCTCGAAGCTAACTTCTCGAGATTCTTAGGTGGAGAACAAGACCTAAGAGGTGGGGGAGCCCCCCGCGCAATGCTCGGTGAACTGTCAGCCGAACTACTTGCCGATAGAGGAGTTATTGTTGCGGGGAATCCTGAACGTTGTATCGAATCAGTAAGGAGACATGAAGAGATAGGAGCGGACCAGCTTCTGCTTATCATGCAATCGGACCAAATACCTCATGACAAAGTGATGCGTTCGATAGAGCTTTTTGGAAAAGAAGTTATTCCATCGTTCAAGTAGTTATACCTCCTACTGCTTGATCTCAACAATTGAGTTGCTGTAAATTTCATCACCGATGTTGGTGACCCTGTGTAGCGCCCCCTTTTGCCCTTGGACGACTTCGCCAAGTTCAAATTGATTTGTCGAAGTGGAACCATCTTCATATTCTGTCTTTAGAGTTCCTGGGCGGGTTACTATAAACACGTAGAGTGATTCATGCCTATGCCAATCACTACACTGCCCGGGACTAAGAATCAAGTCCCACACCCTGATATTGTTTGTCTCGTATTTAAATTCGGTGCCGATATCTCCAAGTTGCATCATACTATCTCCAAATCTAACCAAACGTTCTCCCGATCCCTCACATACTAACTTAAAGCTGTATATCAAAAGAATTGCCAAATGATCGCACTTGCGATCCTGGTAACCTGATCGAGGCTGAATATATTTTCACTCAATTTTGTTATCTATGACGGTTCCATAGATTCTACGCTATACTGATTAAAACGGAATAATCATCTAATTAATAAAAGCTGTGATCAGGATTAGTATTCTCTAGACGAGCCTCAGAGAGCCGGATAAGCTGTGAACCGGTGCAAACGGAAGAGATGAATGGACCTGGGAGCTGCCATCAGAAGGGCTCTTTATGTTAATGAAGGAGTCCCTAAGGATGGACGGAAGTGCACCGTTATCTGAGCTGGGAACATATAAGTAGTTCCAATTAAGAGTCCTAAGGGATAAAAGTCCTTAGGGAACTAGGGTGGCACCGCGGTTAAAATCGCCCCTTACTTGGGGTGATTTTTTTTGCCTTTTTTGAATCAAATAGGAATATTTCTGTTCAAGGGGTAAGGATATGGGAAAAAGAAAAGTGGTTTTCAGCGGAGTTCAGCCGAGCGGTGACCCCCAACTTGGCAATTACTTAGGGGCATTTAAGGGTTGGGTGGAAAAGCAAGAGGAGAAGATTAACTATTTTTGTATTGTCGACCTACATGCCTTGACAGTAACGCCTGATCCAGAGGGGCTCAGAAAGCAAACCCGTGAGTTAGCGGCAATATTATTTGCATGTGGTCTTGACCCAAAGAAGACTACTTTATTTGTACAAAGTCACGTAGCAGCACATGCTGAAAGTTGCTGGTTACTAAATTGTGTGACCCCAGTTGGGTGGCTTGAGAGGATGACTCAATTCAAGGACAAGTCTCAAGGTCAAGAACGGGTTTCCACGGGTTTGTTGGATTATCCTGTCCTGATGGCCGGAGACATAATTTTGTACGATGCTGATGAGGTTCCTGTCGGCGAAGATCAGAAACAGCACGTAGAGCTTTCCCGGGACATAGCTGCTCGGTTTAATCGTATTTACGGTGATACTTTTGTTATTCCGGAGCCTGTAATCCCAGAGGTCGGTGGTAGAGTGATGGGCTTGAATGATCCGAGTGTGAAGATGTCCAAAAGTTATTCTCATATAAGAGGACATGCCATTCGCATGTTGGATGAACCTCAGGAGATCCAGCGTTCATTCATGCGTGCGGTGACGGATTCTGGCAACGAGATTCGTTTTTCCGATGATCCAGAGAAAGCAGGTGTTAATAACCTTCTCAGTATATACAAAGTAGTTACGGGAAAATCGGAAGAAGATGTCGAAAAAGACTTCGAATCGGCTAGAGGTTACGGGGATTTAAAAAAAGCTGTGGCCGAGGTTGTGATAGGAGAACTTTCCCCAATTAGGCAAAGATACAACGAACTCATATCTGACGTAACTGAACTTGACAATTTATTAGCGGTAGGATCTCAACGAGCGGAATCCATATCAGGACCTAAACTCCTAGAAATGAAAGACAAGATGGGCCTTTTATTGGCCTGAACCTAATTTTCTTGATACACGTAGTTCGGAGTATGGCAAATGTATTATCCAACACTTGAAGAAGCAAAAACGTTGGGATCTCGCGGAAACCTCATTCCAATTTATACAGAGATCGATGCCGATCTTGAAACCCCTGTGTCCGCCTATTTGAAGGTGGCGGTTCCTCCATATTCATTTCTTCTAGAGAGTGTGGAGGGTGGGGAACACATAGCTCGATATAGCTTCATTGGTACGGAGCCAGAAGACGTGATTATCACTGGTCCCGGGCAAAAAGACGGTGAGACTGACCCGTTAAAACTAGTAGAGAAAATGCTTTCAGATTTCAATCTCGTTGAAACAAGTAATCTTCCGAGATTCAGCGGGGGTGCCGTAGGTTATCTTTCCTATGAATCGGTCAAATATTTTGAAGAACTTCCTTCGCCGAACAACGATCCTATCGGCATTCCTGAGGCGATTTTCATGCTCACGAAAACTTTCTTGGTCTTTGATCATGTTCGTCATAAGATCCTGGTAGTAAGCCATGCACACTTCAATGGAGACGTTGAAACAGCATATTATGATGCAACATCCAAGATAGAATCGATCGTGCGCCGGCTTAATAGACCGCTGGATCCCACGTCTATACCGAGGAAGTCGGGATATTCAAAAGGTGATGTCACTTCAAATATGGCCCAACAATATCATCATGACATGGTTGAGAGATGTAAGGAATATGTTGTGGATGGAGATGTTATTCAAGTAGTAGTTTCGCAACGTTTATCAAAACCAACCTCCGCACATTCTTTTCATATATATCGTTCGCTGAGAGCGATAAATCCGTCTCCTTACATGTACTACCTGGAACTAGACGGTTTCCAGATAGTTGGTGCTTCACCAGAAATGCTTGTACAGGTAGAAAACGGTGTCGTAGCCACTCATCCTATAGCCGGAACAAGACCGCGTTCCGAGGACGATGAGGAAGATAGGCGATTAGAACTTGAGTTAAGAACAGATGAAAAAGAAAGGGCCGAGCACATAATGCTCCTTGATCTTGGTAGGAACGACATCGGAAGGGTTAGCAAGCCGGGCACTGTGGTAGCTTCAGATATTTTAGAAATAGAACGATATTCCCATGTTATGCACCTGGTGTCCCATGTGGAAGGTAATATTCAGGAAGGATTTAGTAACTATGACGCTTTGCGAGCCTGTTTTCCGGCGGGGACGGTGTCTGGCGCTCCGAAGATAAGGGCAATGGAGATTATTGCTGAACTAGAAAACGACACCCGGGGAGCTTATGCAGGTGCCGTAGGATATTTCGATTTTGCGGGAAATATGGACACTTGCATAACCATCCGTACTATGGTTGTAAAAGACGGAGTCGCCCATGTGCAGGCTGGGGGAGGTATAGTTTATGACAGTGAGCCAGGGTTTGAGTTTGATGAAACGATTCACAAGGCGAGCGCCCTCATGAGAGCTATTGACGCGGCAGAGTCAACTGTAGAGGTTTAATTATGATTTTACTCATAGATAATTACGATAGTTTCACATACAACCTTTACCAGTACATTTCCGAACTAGGAGTCCACGTAAAAGTCGTTCGCAACGACAGGGTTACCCTGGGAGACATAGAGGAGATGTCTCCGGAGAAGATTATAATTTCTCCTGGGCCTTGTACCCCAGATAAAGCAGGTGTCTCAAATGAAGTAATTGAGAAATTTGGACCTACTATTCCTACCTTGGGTGTGTGCTTGGGTCATCAGTGTGTTGGGTATACATTCGGCGGCAAGGTCGGGCGAGCCAATGAAATAATGCACGGCAAGATGTCCCAAATCTATCATGAAGGAAAAGGGGTTTTTACAGGGCTTCCCAATCCTTTTGAAGCGATTAGGTACCACTCGTTAGCAATTTACAAAGAAGATTTGCCGAATGAATTGGAAGTGACAGCCTGGACAGATAACGGGACTATCATGGGAATTCGCCACAAGCGATATCCAGTGGAAGGAATTCAATTTCATCCAGAATCCATAATGACCCTTTCTGGGAAAGACCTCCTAGCAAATTTCTTAAATCGGAGTGCCTAGAGGGAGATTAACTGTGATTCAGGAAGCGGTCCAGAAATTGGTAGAGGGGATATCCCTCAATTTTGAAGAATCAGCGGCTGCTATGGCACAAATCATGGAAGGGAACGCGACTCCCGCCCAGTTTGGGGCCTTTGTAACAGCGCTCAGATTAAAGGGTGAGACGGTCGATGAAGTAGCAGGAATGGCCACAGTTATGAGAGAAAAATCCCTTCGTTTATCAACTTCATACGACTTAGTAGATACATGTGGTACGGGTGGAGATGGTTCTGGTACCTTTAACATATCCACTGCAGCAGCTTTTGTGGTAGCAGGGGTAGGAATAAAAGTAGCGAAACACGGCAACCGCGCTATGTCGGGCAAGACTGGTAGCGCTGATGTATTGGAGGCTTTGGGAGCGAATATTGAACTATCGCCTGAGTCTGTTACTAAGTGTATCGGAGAATCCGGGTTTGGATTCATGTTCGCACAGGGATTTCATCCTTCCATGAGATTCGCAGCTGGACCAAGAAGAGAGATTGGAATCAGAACGGTATTTAATCTACTTGGTCCTCTTACTAATCCCGCCGGCGCAAGTAAGCAACTCATAGGGGTATCTGACCCGTCTATTGGTGAACTTATGGGTAATGTTCTGGCTAAGCTTGGGTGTGAAAAGGCTCTCATCGTACACGGGAATGATGGCCTCGATGAAATCACGTTAAGTACTACATCTACGATTTGGACCTTAGACTCTGGCATCGTAACGAAGACTGAAGTGACTCCAAGGGAATTTGGTTTTAAGGAAAGTCCACTGAGTACAATTTTAGCTCCTGATCCAGATATAAGTGCTCGAATTATAAAGTCTGTTTTTGAAGGAGCAGGAGGTGCAGCTAGAGAGATAGTGCTTCTGAACTCAGCTGCCGCTCTGAACGCAGCTAACTATGTAGATAACCTTCAATCTGGGATTGAAGCTTCATCAAAATCTATTGATAGTGGCTCAGCCCTTGCGAGTTTGAACTCTTATGTTGAGTTAAGCAAGGAACTGCAATGATTAATTCTGACACTCCAGATATTTTGAAAGATATTGTAGAGCTAAAGAGTGCCAGATTAGAAGAAAGGAAAAAAGCTCTTTCTTTGCTCGATCTGGAAGACCTGACAAGCAAGGTTGAAAAGCCATTGAATTTTTCCGGAAGACTTATGGGAGATGGGATCAGGGTAATTGCAGAGGTGAAACGTGCATCGCCTTCCAAAGGGGTCTTAAAAGAAGGACTTGATGCTGCCAATCTCGCTAGAGCGTATGCGGAGAACGGAGCTGCGGCAATATCGGTGCTTACTAACGAAGATCATTTCAAAGGCAGCATTGATGATATGGCAGCCGCCCATTCAGCTGTATTCACACTGGGGGTGCCCGTTCTCAGGAAGGAGTTCATATTTGATCCTTATCAAATATACGAAGCTAGGGCTTTTGGTGCGGACGCAATATTATTGATTGTATCTATGTTAGACGAACAACAAATCAGAGAATTCATGGGAATTGCCAGATCGATTTGGATTCAGTGCTTAGTTGAGGTTCACAATGAATTAGAGTTAGAGAAAGCCGTTCAATGTAATGCTGACATCATAGGTATTAATAACCGCGATCTCCACACCTTTGATACCACCCTTGAGACAACGGAAAGGCTTGCACCATTGGTCCCATATGGCAATATTATTGTCAGCGAAAGTGGAATATCTGATAGGGAGGATGTAAAAAGAGTTCAGTCAGCTGGGGCGAAAGCCATACTCGTAGGAGAATCGCTTGTTAAATCTCCAGACCCAGGAATGGCTCTTAAGGCATTAATGTGACCCTCTTTAAAATATGTGGGCTTCGAGACGTGGATAGTGCAGTGATTGCCAGAGAATATGCAGCTTCGTTTCTCGGGTTTGTATTCGTTCCAGGGGTTCGAAGAGAATTGTCAGTAAAACAGGTTGCCCAGATTACTTCCGAATACAGACTATTGTGTGGGAGTGGAGGCCCTTTACTGGTAGGTCTTTTTGCGAACCAGTCGCCTGAATTTGTAAACTCCGCTATCGAAGAATGCGGTCTTGATTTTGCACAGCTCTGTGGTGATGAGCTTGCAGATTATTATGACAAAATCTCTGCCCGAGTCATCAAGCAAATCAAGGTACCAATTGAAGGTGATTTTCAAAAAATCGTATCTGATACTATAAAAAAAGTAGGTAGTGTTCTCGACAGCGGCAGTGTTCCCCTCCTGGATCGTCTGGATAAGGGACATCTCGGAGGTACAGGAAAATCCTTTGACTGGAATGTTGCTGCGTCTCTTCCTAAAGATTGGGAATTCATACTAGCTGGCGGGTTAAATCCCGCCAATGTCTCTGAGGCTATCTCGTCGGTACGGCCTTGGGCTGTGGATATATCCACAGGTGTGGAGACTCTTGGTTTAAAGGACCCTTCTAAAATAAAAGCCTTTTCAGAAGCTGTCCTGACATCTTGACCATTTATTCTTGACACCTAGACAAAGGTCCAATAGTCTCGTGCGGCCATAAACTGACAAGGAGAGTCATAATGTCTTACTCGTTTAATCATGTACATTTGAAGTCGTCGGACCCTGGGAAAACGGCGGACTGGTATGTTGAGGCGTTTGGGTTTGAAATCGTTAATGATGAAAACCCAAGACCACAGGGTGATAGGTTCATAAGATGTCGAACGAAGGATGGGGTTGCGATTAATATCTCTGGTGCTCGAACAGGGGAATTAATGGGAGAAGGAGATGCAACTGCCCATTGGGGTCTTGAGCATTTTGGTATTGAAGTTGATGATATAGAAGCGGAATTAAAAAGATTGGAGGGATTGGGAGCTGAAGTGCTAGAAGGCCCTACAAGAACGGCGACCGGATTATCCATTGCTTTTATTCAAGCACCCGACGATGTACGCATAGAGGTTATGCAGCTACCTCAATAGTGAAAAAGTAGGATGAAATGACAAGACAAGTTTTTTTTCCGGACCCAGACAGAAAACCTTCAGGGTTTTCGCCGGCCACAAGGATTAGAAATGCTGTGTTCGTATCGGGACAAGTACCCGTGGACTCATTAGGAAACTTGGTCGGAGATGGAGATTGTCGAATCCAGGCCGAACAATGCTTTGTTAATATTGAATCCGCCCTTCGGTCTGCTGGTGCCTCAATGGATGACGTGACCAAGATTACAGCGTTTATAGTGAGACCTGACGATTATCCAGATTATGCAAGTGTTCGGCTCTCTAGGTTTCCTGAAGACGGGCCTGCAAGTAGCAGCGTTTTCATCAGTGGGCTTGTCGATCCAAAGTTTTTAATAGAGATCGAGGCCATAGCGATAGTCGAAGCTTGATGCAATCTGACTGTATATTTTGCAATATAGCCTCAGGAGAGGTTGTGGCTGACTTTGTACACCGTGATAGCTATTGTGTCGCCGTAAATGATATAGCACCCGCAGCTCCTGTTCACGTACTTGTGATCCCGGTGAAACACTTTACGTACCTGGAGCATATGACAAGCGATTTTTCCCCTGTTCTATTCCGAATGTTTGAGGTCGCAAGAGATGTTGCTTATTCAGCGGGAATATCAAATTCAGGGTACAGACTCGTTATAAACCAAAAAGATGATTCGGGCCAGGAAATACCTCACCTCCATCTTCATATTCTTGGTGGTAATAAACTGGGTTCCATGGTTTAGGTTAATAGAATGGACAGCCCAATTATCCAGTTGATAAACATTGTTGAAAAGGAATTGTCTCAGCTTCCAATTGGACTCCAGGAACATATATACAGGACTCGAATTCTTTCGAGAGAAATAGCAGAATCACATGGAGCGGAAACGGAAAAATGTGATTTGGGGGCATCGGCTCATGATGTTGTTCGCCATTGGACTGAGAACAAACTAATCACAGAAGCCAGAAGGCTAGGATTAGGCATCACTGAGGTTGAGAACCATGAACCCCTCTTACTTCATGGACCGATCGGGGCACACTGGTTGCGTAATAAACTAGGTTGCAGGGATTTAGATATTGTTTCTGCTGTGAGCTATCACACGACTGGCAGGCCCAAGATGTCTCAAGTTGAAAAAATCGTTTTTATAGCAGATAAAATTGAGCCACAAAAAATAAAAAAATATCCTGAGCTTGGATCCATAATGGATATAGTCATGGATGACTTAGATGGAGCGATTCTCTGTTATCTTGCTTTACGAATTCGATCGATACTAGCAGATGGAGGAGTAGTGCACCCTAGGGCATTAGAGACTTGGAATTGGCTCATATTAAAGAGAAATGCTTGTCAATAGGAGCGACCCTTTTCAATGACGACTATTTCGGCTTTTATATCCCTGTAGTTAACCGTAAGTTGGGCCATAGTGCAATCAACCATAAACGACTTATATCCCTGTCCGGGATTCACAAATAACACACCTTCTATTTCTTTATTCAACGGTTCGTGGGTGTGGCCAAACAATATTACGTCGGGCTTCTTAGTGAAATCTTTGAGCAATTCCTCAGGTGGGAATTCAGGGCCTCCCCATGCTGGATGTATGGCCGCGATTTGAATTCCTTCTACATTTATTATCTCTGTGTAAGGAAGCGATTCACGGAGTTCGACTGGATCTGAGTTTCCGTGAACAATAATGGGATGCTTCGATTCCTTTCGAAAACCATCTACGACATCTTGCCTTACTATATCGCCGCAATGAACAGAGATATCTGAGTCTCTGACAGCTGCACGCAAATCCGGATGGTCATCTTCCCATTTATAGCAGTGCGTATCGTATATAACTTATATCTTAGTAGGCATTATTTTTGTTTGATAACATGTTATGAAGTTTTAGCTATTTGGGAGTAGTTACTTAAGATTTGAACTCCGCTTTTACCCTGTCAAGGATTGCATCCCCCACATCATATTTAGCCATGAGAGGTAGTTTTTCGATCGTGCCATTTGAATGAATGATTACTACTCTATTCGTATCAACGGCGAATCCACTATCTGGTTTGGTTATGTCATTTGCTACTATAAAATCTAATCCTTTGGAACTGATTTTTGAAGTACCGTTCTTGATCAGATCTTCACTTTCAGCTGCAAAGCCTACCTTTACAATTCCCTTACGTTTGACTCCTGCGATGATGTCCGGATTACGTGTTAACTCAACAGACCAAGTGTCGGCATCGCTTTTTTTAGCTTTTGATTTCAATACACTTGATGGCCTCCAATCAGAAACAGCTGCAGCCATTACTAAAGCATCGCTGTTTTCACATTCACTCGTTATTACCGCTTTCATATCTAACGCATTCTCTATTTTCAAAATTTGAACTCCAGCTAGATCCGGCAACGCTGTTGGGGCCGTTACTAAGGTCACCGATGCCCCTCTGTTCCTTGCGGCCTCCGCAATCGCATACCCCATTTTTCCTGAAGAACGATTTCCGATAGTTCGAACTGGGTCAATAGCCTCTTGTGTTCCTCCGGCACTTACAACTATTTTTTTACCTTTGAGGTCCCCATCCTTTCCAAGAACCGTTGAGATTATTCCTAGAAGGCTTGGTATTTCGACTAGTCGTCCAGTGCCGAACAATCCTGAAGCTAGTCTTCCTTTTTCGGGTCCAGCGATGAATATTCCTCTAGAAACTAATTTAGATATGTTGTCCTGAGTTGCTGGGTTTTGATACATGTTACCGTCCATTGCCGGCGCAACTACGATAGGCGATTTGGTGGCCAAAATTGTTGTACCAAGAGGATCATCAGAGATCCCATTCGCTATTTTCCCTATGCTGTTAGCTGTAGCAGGGGCAACTACTACTATGTCTGCCTTTTCGGCGAGCGCGACATGGTTGATCGATAATTCGGATTCGGAGTCAAAAAGATCTGTAACAACCGGGCGATGCGTAAGGCTCCTAAAAGCTAGAGGGGATATAAACTGATTAGCTGAATTAGTTAATATCGTGTCGACTGATGCGCCCGACTGTGTAAGCTTGCTGGCGAGGTCGAGAGCCTTGTAGCAGGCTATGCTACCTGTGACTCCCAGAACGATTTTTTTTCCTGATAACGGACGGGGCATTCCTAAATACTAATCCCTGTTTATATTAAAGCCGTGGACTATGTGCAAACCTTTCAATGTCAAATCTAGATCGACTACATCAAATAAGCCAACCTCTGTCTCAACCACTGGGGCTAGGCCCCCAGTAGCGATAATTTTTGCATTGTTTCCCAGCTCCGACTTAAATCGACGAATCATACCTTTAACTAGCTCAGAATAACCGAAAACCAGACCAGACTGTATAGAATGCTGCGTGTTTTTCCCTATAGCTGTTTTAGGTGGAGACAACTCGACTCGCCGAAGTTGCGACGTCGCTCTGAAAAGAGCGTCAGCTGAAACTCCCATGCCTGGAGCAATGGCTCCTCCTAGGTATTCGCCTGCGGATGTAATTGCATCGAATACTGTAGCTGTTCCCAGATCGACGATTATTGCAGGCCCACCATAAATATGCATAGCTGCTGTCGCGTCTACGATGCGATCGGTTCCCACATCACGTGGGTTATCGTACATTACGTGTATTCCAGTTTTTGAGCCAGAATCTATGATTAATGGTGATACATTGAAGTATCTTTGGCAAAGGGTTTCGAAGGTAGGAGTGAGCGGAGGAACAACGCTACAAATAGCAACATCGGTCACGTGATCGATGTTGCTAGATTCATTTTCAAGCAGATGTTTGAGTTGCAGCCCATATTCGTCAGAAGTCCTGCTTGAGTCGGTAGATATCCGCCAGGTGGCTGCAAGGAGATTATCTTCGAATATCCCAACCGTGACATTTGTATTTCCTATATCTAAGGCAAGTAGCATAGTGGGCGCCTTGACGGGTGAAGGACTATTTATTCTTGATCACAGAGTTCTTGTCCCGAGACCAATTAGACCTAAGTAATTTGCTAGCATCTAACAGTTTGTCTAAAGTAGGGAAGATAGAGTCTCTTAGCCTTCTAAACCCGAGGATTTTTGCTGCCTCCCTGGCAGCTGATTGCCCAGATATACTCTCTTTATCCCTATTCTCCCACGCCGAGTTCACTCTCGTTTCCCAATCCCCTGGTAGCGATTCAGAATCACCATTATCGGATTTATAGGAATTGCCTGTGGAAGAGTCACCATTATTAAATGAACTAACTGTGGATGGGGAGCGTATAATCCGCGGAGCCACTTTCGGAGCCCTCCCTACTTCGTTGTCGCGACTAAGTTTTGACTGTCCATTAGAGTCGCTATTTTTTAGAGATACAGTAAAGTCAGTACCTTCGTGAAGAGTGACATCAATTTCTTCCCTAGACAGTAGAAATTCTCTAAAGGACCTGTGCCCTAGGTCCCGGTAGCTGAAGCTGGGATCTATCCTAGTCATTGTCTGAGCAAGTCTCGTGCCAAGGGCATTACCTTCATCATTCATAGTCGCCTCCACTGCTCGCGAAAGTAATTTTGCCACAGGGTCATTTTCACTTGCAGCGCTGTTTCCGTTATTCGCAGACGCAGACGGCTTGTCGGTTCGGCCGATTCTTTTGGGACTGGCTCCTTTTGCGAAATGTTGTCCTGTTTCCTCTATACCGAGGAATATGTATCGGTCGCATGATTTGACCATCGTGGTTGATGTAACGGCTCGCCTACCTGCACCAATAACCGATTTCCCCGAGCCTCTAAGGTGATTTACCAAAGGCACAAAATCACTGTCCGAGGACACAATTACAAAGGTGTCAACCTGAGCGCTATGTAGGAGTTCAACGGCATCTATGGTTAATTTAATATCGCAGGAGTTCTTGCCTGCCCTGGTACCCCGATAGTTATGCACTGCTTCGACACCGAGTTCAATGAGACGTTCTTGTCCTTTCCTTTGGGTTGACCAGTCTGCGTAGGCACGTTTAACAATTATCCTACCTAGCCCAGATAACTGTTCTACTAGGCCTTGCATTGAATCGATTCCAACATTTTCGTAGTCTATAAGAAGTGCGATGTTTGAGTCAGTCAAGAGAATATCCTGGGGGATGCCGCCAAGATGGCTAACATGAATATTGGCTAATATAAATTGCCCAAATTTAGTTCGGTTACCGAACGTATTAACGTTCACTTATCGTTCTGATTATACCATCAGGTGTTGTGTGCCGTTAATATGTAGGTAAGGAAAATAGAGGACGAAACGTATTTTTCAAAGGAAAATGGCTAATATGGGATTTCCTGTTTCACCTGAAAATCATGGAGTCTGGCTGTGATTTATTAGCCTTACTGTTTTTTAGTTTGAAGGTGTTGATTTCCTGATGCTATACTGCGCACTTGAGCAACAATATCAACCGGAATATTTCAGATATTGGTTTGGGACCAGATAATAGGGATTTCTTCAACACGGGAAATCGGTGGCCGATACGAAGGAAACTGGTGGAGCGTTAATCATATGCTCCGACCCAATTCCATAGTGTAGTAAGCGGATTTTTTTGCTATAAAATATCAAATGAAACCATGAAGTTAATAAATTGGGACATTATCGAACTGAGGGAGGAAGAAATTGGCTACTCAGACTAAACCTATGGCTCTTACACCCTATCAAGTCAGCCGTTACAGCAGGCACATAATTATGCCCCAAGTGGGAAGTGTTGGTCAGAGAAAGCTTTTGGATGCCAAGGTTCTTATGGTGGGAGCGGGCGGTCTTGGATCTCCTATTTCGATATATCTCACCCTCGCTGGTGTGGGTACTATCGGGTTAGTCGACTTCGACGATGTAGATGTCACAAATCTTCAGAGACAGATTCTGCATTTCAATGAAGATATTGGTCGACCCAAGGTAAAATCTGCGGTTGAAACCCTCAAGGCCTATAATCCCGACACTGTAATTAATATTCATGAAGAGCCTATCTCTTCAGTAAACGCTATGGAGATAATGAAAGGCTACGACATAATTGTTAACGGAGCCGATAATTTTCCTACAAGATATCTAGTTAATGATGCGGCTTATCTTTCCGGGAAACCTTTGGTGGACGGGAGTATTCTTCTGTTCGATGGTCAGGCAACCACATACCTGCCGGGCCAAGGTTGCTATCGCTGTCTTTTCCCTTCTCCTCCTCCTCCAGGAGAAGTACCTAGTTGTGCGGAAGCTGGTGTTTTGGGAATGTTGCCAGGCATGGTAGGCACCATTCAGGCGACAGAGGTTGTCAAATTAATCCTCGGCGTGGGGGATTCATTGTCAGGAAGATTGCTTTTAATCGATGCGCTAAGCATGGATTTCCGAACCGTTAAGATACGAAGAAATCCCAATTGCCCGTTGTGCGGCGAAGAGCCTTCTGTCACGGAACTTATCGACTACGTCGCTTTCTGTGGTGGAGCCCCTCTCACAGGCTAGATTTATTGTCATTTAGGGAAATCTGAACGATGCTGTTTGGGCTTCTAGTTCTTTGATACTCAAGGATATCTAAATGATTAGACAGTGGATTTGAAGTCAAAAGATAACTAACTTGACAGTAGATCCCTTAATCGGATGTTTTCTTCGAGAGTCTTATTCAAATGGTTCTCAAGACCCTCGATTTTTTCCAATAAATTTATAACTACTTCAACACCTGCCAAGTTTAATCCCAAGTCGTCAGTTAAATTTCGTATCCGTCTCACTCGATCTATATCGCTGTTGGAATAGACTCGCTGGTTTCCTTCAGTTCTCCCCGGGTTAAGTAACCCCAAGCTCTCGTAATAGCGAAGTGTTTGCCTGGGCAAACCTAGTACCTTGGCGGCCACACTTATCACAAAAACAGGGTCCTCATAAGAAAATTCGACTTTACTTGTCATGTTGTTGATAGTTCCTATTTATAAATAAGTCTCATATTTTTGAATACCTTGCGTTCTTCCTCTGTGATGTGCTCTGGAATCATTGGTCTAAGTACAGCAAATAAATCCCCAAACCGATCTGGATGTTTTAAGTGCGGCATTCCTTTCCCGGATAATCTGAATTTTTGACCATTTTGGCTACATTCTGGAATCTTCAATGCGACTGTTGTTGATATCGTCTGAACTTGAATTTCTCCTCCAAGAACAGCATCAGTAAAAGGAACCATTACATCTGTATAAAGATCATTACCCACGCGTTGAAAAATGTTCTCGGATCTCACTTCCACTTCTATCTTTATCTCCATGCCACCTCCAGGTCTAACAGTAACGATAGAACCATTATCAACTCCAGGTGGAACTGATACCTCTATTCGTCGTTGGCGGTAACCGTCGTTGAAGGTAATGTTTTTGCTGGTACCTAGATAAGCTTGCTTTAAAGTTATATCAAACTTCGCCTGAACAGCGTTTTGGTGTGCCTCTTGGAATCTCCGTTCCCCTGTGAAGCCACCAAGTAAGTCGCCTAAATCTTCCGAACGGAAACTGTCATTTCTGCCTGTACCGTTTCCAAACCCACCGAATGGATTGCCCGGAAACGGGTTTCCGGATGCTGATCCCTTCTGCGCCTGGTCCCATTGCTTCCAGTTTTCGCCGAAGCGATCATATTTTTTTCGACTGTCCTCATCTGATAATACTTCGTACGCCTCGGTTATGGTTTTAAACTTCTCTTCCGCATTTGCGTCTCCAGAATTAAGGTCTGGATGGTACTTACGAGCTAGAGCACGATAGGCTTTTTTTATATCGTCTGAACTGGAATTCCGGCTAATGCCGAGTCTCCCGTATAAATCATTCATATTTACTTGTACCTGAAACATTGATATGGAAAGTTTAACGGATTTATATAATCATACTAGAACAAAGTTGATGTAAATACATTAGATATTTAATTAAATCATGCATAGCATGTACACGTGAAGGCACCGTAGCGGCTGATATACTCTGAGAATGATTAATAAACGGGGAGCTACTTTCTTTTGAAGATTTATACCAAAACTGGGGATGAAGGAAAAACAGATTTATTCTTTGGAGGAAGAGTTTCAAAGAATGATTTAAGGTGTGAAGCATATGGCGAGACAGATAGTTCAGTTTCTGCCATAGGACTGGCAAGAGCACTTTGTGCAGACCATAAAGTCAAATCAATTCTTCGAGACATTCAGAATCAACTCTTTACGATCGGTGCTGAACTGGCAACATTGCCTGAAAATTATTCTAAAATGAAAGAGCATTATCGGACCACCTCTCCTGAAACAGTGAAGGGGCTAGAAAGAACAATAGATGAGTTGGAGTCGGAAGTTGACCTGCCACCTAGCTTTATCATTCCTGGTGCGTCTCCTGGTTCTGCAGCGTTAGATCTTGCCAGATCCAGTCTAAGGTCTGCAGAAAGGCGGATAATAGATCTTGATAGCGAGGGCATTCTTGTTAATAAAGAGATCCTTTCATATATAAACCGCCTATCTGACCTGCTTTTCATGCTTGCACGTTACGAAGATAGAGCTCTGCCGACTGAAGTTATAACAGGTCAGAAAATAGAAGGCTTTAATGACTGAAACTCCAGGGGATAGGCCTCTAATTGCAATAATTGATTACCAAGCGGGTAATTTAAGAAGTGTCCAGAAGGCTCTAGAAACATTTGGTGCTAATGCTGTTATTTCATCGGATGCATCGCTTATTTCTGCTGCTGATGCCGTAGTGTTTCCGGGCCAAGGCGCCTGCGATAGTTCTATGAGAAATCTAAAGGAAGGCGGATTGGATTCAGTTGTAATCTCGGCCATTTCATCAGGAATACCTTTCCTGGGAATATGCCTCGGGTTGCAACTATTGTTAGAAGAATCTGAAGAAGGTGAAGAGCCCTGCCTTGGAATAATTAAAGGTAAAGTTGAAAGACTGCCCAACGGGTTGAAAATTCCTCATATGGGATGGAATGATGTTGCGTTCAGTTCTGATCACCCCGTTTTCAACGGAATACCAGACAGATCATATTTTTATTTCGTACACAGTTATGCCGCCTTCCTCGTAGATAAAGGTGTTGTAGCCGGAACTACTACGTATGGCAAGGAATTCTGTAGTGCAATAGCATTTGACAACGTTGTAGCTGTACAGTTTCATCCTGAAAAAAGTGGGGATATAGGTCTAAGTATTTACCGGAACTTTATAGGTTTTGTGAATACTTATTTAAAGCCATTAAGTTGATTGTTGATTTAAGTTTGTATTGATGGAAGTTATTCCTGCCATAGACATTCTCGACGGAAAGTGCGTCCGTCTGTTTCAAGGAGACTTTGACAAGGAGACGGTATTTGCCGATGACCCTGTTGATATGGCCCTTCGATGGGAATCAGAAGGTGCCTCATGTCTACACATAGTAGACTTGGACGGAGCAAAGGAAGGAAAGATAGCCAACGGTAAAGCTATTCAAAGAATCAGAGATTCCACAAGTGTGAGAATTCAAGTTGGAGGCGGTATAAGATCAGTTGATTCTGCTGAACGTTATGCTGGCATAGGGGTTGACAGGCTGATTATTGGAACTGCCGCGGTAGAGTCTCCTGAGACAGTATCATCCATAATAAACGTCTATGGGCCATCTTTCGTAATAATAAGCGTTGATGCTCGGGATGGTATCGTTGAACTTGATGGTTGGACTCGCCGAAGTGAAGTTTCAGCTAAATCGTTGGTGCAGGAAATGATGGGCTACGGTGTTAAACGTTGCATGTACACGGACATTGCCAGGGATGGTACATTGACTGAGCCTAACTACAATGCAATTGAGGATCTCGTGAAATTCTCGAAAATCAGTGTGTTAGCTGCCGGTGGTATTTCTACTGTGGAAAGCTTGCTAGCGTTAGATAAGATTGGTGTTGAGGCTGCAATAGTAGGAT
>CAZZBP010000033.1:0-21039 GCA_964652755.1 uncultured Dehalococcoidia bacterium | reverse complement strand
AATCTAATTCAACATTTGTAGAGACGATGTCTCGCCCGATGTTGGAGACGATTTCAGTCTTTGGGCTCCTATTGCTAACACTCGGATTTGTGAACGCTGATCGTTCTTTTGATTCCTTACTGCCGATGTTAGTACTGGTGGCTGCGGCGGGTATTCGTTCACTACCTGCAATAAGTAGGTTACTTACGGGAGTTCAAAGATTACGTAGAGGTACACCCTATCTTAAGGCTGTAGCCAGGGAATTCAAGGATGCCGACGAAGCAACCACCTATGAAAAAGATCGAGTGGATCTATCCGTTAAAGCGCGGACATTTCGGAAATTGAATCTCAGAGGTGTAAGTTTCAGATACCCTTCGAGGAGGGAATTCCAAGTTCTGGAATCGATTGATCTCACAATACAGTCCGGTGATACGGTTGGAATCATGGGCGAGTCAGGTGCCGGGAAATCGACATTAATTGACATTATATTGGGACTGCTGAAACCAGATAAGGGGATAGTTCTGTTTAACGACGAAGATATTGAAGATCATCTTGTTGAATGGAGGCGGATAATAGGTTACCTCCCTCAAGATGTTTTCTTGTTCGACAACACTATTGCTGCAAATATTGCAATTGGGCAATCACTCTCATCCATTAACAAAAACCGGCTTAAATCCGCCATTACCAGCGCCGGCCTTGACGATTTTGTAAACAATCTTCCAAATGGGATAGACACTGAAATAGGTGAGTCAGGTGCTCGTATTAGTGGTGGGCAGCGTCAGCGTCTCGGCATAGCGAGAATGTTTTATCAGAAGGCAAGTATCCTGATCCTTGATGAGCCCACGGCTTCTCTTGACATTGCAACGGCGGCGTCCTTCTGGCAAGCCCTATTAAATAACAAAGACAAATAAACTTTGATAGTCATATCCCACGATCCCCAAATAGTAGCAAGCTGTGATAAAAGTTTCTCACTCGCTGAGGGTACTCTTGATAGTCTTGCTTCCAAGTGAAGTAGATTTATAACACGTCGTATCCTCAAAGTTTTTAAAGCTTTCAGGATAATCAACATTCAGTCTGATAAAACGTTCTAGGAAGTCAGGAAACTCTGAAAGGGAGTGAATATGTTGCCGAGAGGAATCCGATTACATACCGAGCGACTTTTACTGCGTCCAATATCTCTTGATGACTTCAATCAGATACTAACCTACAGTCAAGATGAAGAGTGGGGGCGATGGACTCCGGATCCGAAGCCGTACACTCATCGCTTTGGTGAGGAATTCGTCGCACGTAAGGTATTAGCTCCATGGGAGACAGAACCACGTTTTTCCGTTCTTCTGGATGGAAAAGTAATCGGTGGAGTTGGCCTACAAATCGACACAGTTAACAAGGTAGGGGAACTTGCATACTCCATAGACAGAGCCTATTGGGGTAAAGGTTTAATACCAGAATCTGCAAGGAAGGTTATCGACTGGGGGTTTCGTGATCTTGGGCTTGACAAGATTTCTGCGAGGACCGATCTTCGCAATTTATCCTCTTTAAGGGTTATGGAGAAACTGGGGATGAAACGGGAGGCACATTTGAGACAGCACATCCTGGTAGAAGGAGTGCGCCATGATGAGATTCATTATGGTCTTCTCCGCGACGAGTGGTCTTTTACCTAGCATGGAGGCGAGGCGTGAAAGTCAATTTGAGACAAAAACAGGGGGAGCCCCGACCTGATTGACGGAGGATCTTAATCAACGTAGAGCGTCTGGCGATCCACTTTTTGGCCTTTCTTACAAATCAAATATTTGGTAATAGTAAACACCGCAACGAGTCCATTATTACGAGTCTATTTAGGTTAGAGCGTTACCTCGTCCTGTTTACGTTGTATATTACGCTGAGAACCATTAGGAGAGATCACAAATGTCTAATTCCTCCATCGTTGAAACTATGAACCAGCATTTGTCGGCGGTTACTTGGCGATGTATCGGCCCTCCAAGGGGAGGACGAGTGGTTGCTGTAGCCGGAGATCCATCTTCTGACGCCGTTTTCTATTTTGGGGCCTGTGCAGGAGGGGTTTGGAAGACAACCGATGGAGGGACCTATTGGAAAAATGTTTCAGATGGTTTTTTTAATACCGCCTCAGTAGGGGCTCTCGCAGTCGCGGAGTCGGACAGCAATGTACTATATGCAGGCACCGGGGAGGCATGCATTAGGTTAGACGTAACCCACGGTGATGGTGTCTATAGAAGCACTGACGCCGGTCACACTTGGAAACATTTAGGATTAAAAGAGACTCGACATATTTCTCGTGTGAGGGTACATCCAGCTAATCCGGATCTTGTGTATGTCGCTGCTCTTGGAAATGCTTTTAAACCGAACGAGGAGCGAGGTATATTTCGATCCACAGACGGTGGGGAGACTTGGGATCACATCCTGAACAAAGGGCAAGACGCAGGTGCCGCGGACCTTTCAATGGACAATTCAAATCCAAGATTTCTATACGCCGCGATCTGGGAGGCGAGGAGAAGTTTTTGGAATATGAGCAGTGGAGGTAATGAAAGCGGACTCTACCGATCAACCGATGGGGGTGACACGTGGACTGATCTCTCGTCCAACAAAGGTTTTCCTAAGGGTATCAAGGGACGCATCGGAGTGGCGGCATCTCCAGCTAAGTCAGGTAGGCTGTGGGCAACAGTGGAATCCGAAGATTGCGGTATTTACCGCTCCGACGATTACGGTGAAACGTGGGAACTACTAAATGATGATAGGGATCTTCAAGGTCGTCCCTGGTATTACCAGCATATTGTTCCTGATCCGCAGGATTCCGAAGTTGTTTGGGTTATGAACTACCAGTGCCACAAGTCAATTGACGGTGGGAAAAACTTCTCTGTCGTTGGGACACCACACGGTGACAACCATGACCTCTGGATCGACCCGAAGAATTCAGAGCGATTGATCGAGGGAAACGACGGCGGTGCCTGCGTTTCCTTTAATGGAGGAGAATCATTTTCAAGTATTTATAATCAACTTACCTCTCAGTTTTATCATCTCACGACGGATAATAGACATCCATATAGGGTCTACGGCACCCAGCAAGACAATTCTGCTATCAGCGTGCCATCCCAAACCGCAAAAGGGGCGATACCCTGGGGTGACTGCTATTTCGTTGGTAGTTCTGAGAGCGGATATATTGCTGTAGATCCCAAGAACCCGGACATTGTCATATCAGGAGCAGTTGGAAGTTCCCCTGGTGGAGGTGGGAATATGCTCCGATACGACCACAACACTGGGCAGGTGAGAATAATAACCGTATGGCCAGAGGTAAATATTGGATATGGAGCTGACAATATGAAATACAGGTTCCAATGGACCTATCCGATTTCATTCTCTCCCCATGATTCCACCGTGTTATTCACGGCCGGAAACCTTGTATTCAAGTCTCTTGATCAAGGGAGTAACTGGGCACCTATCAGTCCGGATCTCACACGGCAGGACAAGGAAAAACTGAAGCCATCAGGCGGACCCGTAACACTAGACACATCGGGAGCAGAAACCTATGCAACCATATTCTCATTTGCCGAATCGCCTATTCAACAGGGGCTTTTCTGGGCAGGCTCTGACGACGGTCTAGTTCACGTATCTAGAGACGGAGGTGATTCTTGGCAGGACATCACCCCCTCAGAGCTACCTGAGTGGTCCCTAATCAGCATGATAGAACCGTCGGCACATATCGCTGGCACAGCATATATGGCGGCCACTAGATATAAACTGGGGGATAATTCGCCCCTTCTCTATAAAACTGAGGATTACGGCGAGCAATGGAAGGTCATTAACGGAAACCTACCGGGAGATGATTTCACCCGGTGTATTCGGGAGGATCCTGTCAAAGCTGGATTGCTTTATGCAGGAACAGAAACCAAACTTTACGTCTCATTTGATGACGGCATTAGTTGGCAGGAGTTGAAAGGTAACGGTGGTGTTGGCAAAGGGTCTTTGCCCGTTGTTCCTATCTACGACATATCTATAAAAGAGGATGACATGATCGTAGCTACGCATGGAAGGTCGTTCTGGATACTCGACGATCTTACGCAACTCAGGCAGCTACCTGAAATCGTTGGGATTGATTCCCCAAATATCCTCCAGCCAAGGGACACCATCCGAATAACTGCTCCTCTCAGAAATCGCAAAGCAGCAAAGGGAAAAAATTACCAACTCTCACTGGGATCTGCAGTCACGTACACTGAAGACAAGAATACCTATGGTGAGGTGGAACTCTCTTTTCTCGATGCGGGTCAGAATCCAGCGGTAGGAGTACTTCTTAACTATTTCCTGCCCGAACTGACGGACGACGAAGTGTCATTAACCTTTCTTGACGAATCTGAAGCCAAAATAGTTACATACTCGAATAAGGTCGACGACGTCCGCTGTGCAGAGGATGATATTGACCAACTTTCTATTCCCTCCAATATTGGTATGAATCGATTCGTCTGGGACATGAGATATCCGCCAGCAAATAGGGTGCCCGGAGATAAAACTACTGAAGACCAAGTAGGCTCAGGCCCCATTGCGCCTCCAGGAACATATACGGTCGTGTTGAGATCTTCCGGTACTGAGCGTTCAAAGACGTTTGAGATCATAAAGGACCCGCGAGTGGAAGCGACACAAAGGGATCTTGAGGACCAATTTAGATTACTTTTGTCCATCAGAGACAGGTTATCCGAAACACACGACTCTATTAACCGACTCAGAAGTGTTCGCTCTCAGATAGATGAGTGGGCACAGAGAGCGGTCGGTCACTCATCAGAAACATTGGTGTCTGAAGCTGCAAAAAATATAACAGACAAATTATCAACCATAGAGGGTGAATTAATTCAGACAGGATATCGAGGAGCTAGGGACCGACTTAACCTGCCATCTAGGTTGAATAGCAAGCTATCCGAAATTACCAGTGTAGTTTCCGCTGGCGACTTTGCTCCAACCAGACAATCCTATGAAGTATTTCAAGCAGTCTCGGATGAGATTGAACCTCACCTTGTTAATCTCCGAGACACGATTGATAAGGACGTTTCAGACTTCGACAACCTGGTACATGAACTGGGAATACCTGCAGTTGTGGGAAGACCGTAGTAGAGTGCCGTGACCAGGATCCGGGTTTAGTTTACAGATGTGTCTTGGTTGGATCGTATCTAAGTTTAAGTGCAACAACCAAAACCAAAGATGATGAGGCAAGGAATAATCCCATTCCTCTTAGGGTCAACTCGTAATCAAAAGCTGTGATGAGCAGACCTGCCGTAATTGGACCGGCTATCTTTCCCGCATTTTTTAGTGATCCACAGATCGCCATTCCAGTGGCGATTCCCTTCCCTGTGAAACGGAGACTTATCATGGCTAATGTGGAAGGAAAGATCAAAGCCTGGCCCACGCCGATTACCGAAGCGATAGCCAACAGAGTGAATAAATGCTTCGCTGAAGGTATATAGAATATTGCACATGCCATAATTATCATTCCGATAATTACTGTCAATAGATAGCCGTACTTATCTCCTAGTCTGCCACCCATAGGATTAACTATTATGTGAACCAGCTCTTGTAGGGCAAAAAAAATGCCGACTTGGAAAACATTAAAACCTTCTGTGAGGCCATAAATCGGTAGGAATGCTTTAACAGCATAGACGGTTAAATACACCCATCCCTCAAGCGCTCCTGATATCCAGACAACTGAGCTTTCCGCGCCAAATCGCATGGCAGATAGGAATTTTTTTGGTAACGAGAAAACTCTTATATCTTGCCTCAATTGTTTGTTTTCAGGTAAAAGCAAAACCGGAAGAAATGCTATAGAGCTCAGGATTCCAATTACTGTGAAAACTTCCTCAGGACCTAGATGTAGTAATAACCAGCCGGCTGATAGGGGCCCAATTACATATCCAGAGGTTTTAGCGATTCCAAACCAGCCAAGCAGCTCACCTTTCTTATACCTAGCACTTTCTACGACGTAAGCGAGGGAGACAGGTCCGTATACTGCTGTAGCGAAACCATGAATAAGCCTAACAATGAAGAGCGTTTGGGTGGAGTCGACGAATGTATAAATAAATGGCATAAAAGTAAAAAAAGCAGTGCCAATAAGCAACCAAGATTTTCGTCCCCAAATGTCAGAGAGGAATCCTATAACGGGTTTGAAGATCATGCCAGTCAGGGTGGAAACAGAAACTATGAGCCCTACGAAGGAATCACTTGCTCCGAGTGAGGCTGCGAATATAGGTAAGAGGGGTGTCTTTCCCATTTGATAAGCAGACCTGACTAGGAAGTCAGCAAGGCCCATAATTAGGATCGGCTTGCTCACGAAGGTATACCCCGGGTATAAAGTTGTACTTTATTTGGAATCACTTTGTTATGGCATCGGAACGAGGGTCGGTATAAGTCTATAGGAGTTAAAGTACTCCTCAAAGAAGGTACAAACGCATACGGTTCAACGGTGTTATTTAAGAAAAGTATTGATAAGGGCCTAGGTTTTACCCTGCTAAGAAAACGAACTATTCGTAAAAAATTTTAAGGATTCCTAACTAAAAACTCCCTTATATGATGACCAATTTTGTCAGGAGAGATTTCCTGAATGAAATGTCCTCCTTTTACTGTAACCTCTGTTTGATTCAGCCACAGACGGGCTCTCTCTCTTTGCGGTCCTACCAGTATCGATCCAGGATTGGCATTTATGAACAATTTTGGTATTGGACTATTACTCATAAATTTGGCGTAGTCTGAGGAGATATCTACAAGAGTCTTGGGTTCTCCTGCAATAGGAATCTCTCTTGGCCAGGTGAGGGTTGGTCTGCGATCTTCCCCTGGTCTCTCATAGGGTCTTAAATAAATCTCCATATCGGTAGCGCTTACGTTGCCGTCTCCTGCCAGAATTCTTTCAACGAAGATGTTTTTTTCGAGAATCAGCCCTTCGCCTGCATCTGACCGAAAAGCCTGAAATATATTCCTTGCCACCTCAGGCCAATCATCCCAAGTTTCAATCGGTCCCGTTATTGCTTCCATATAGATTATGCTTTTAACTTTTGAAGCGTTTAACATGGTCCAATGAAACCCAAGTGCTGAACCCCAATCATGTACAACGAACGTCACATTTTCCAGTTCCAATTCCTCTAGTAACGTATAGAGATATTCGGCATGCTCTTGAAAGGTATAGCTATCAGGACCCGGGTCGTCCAGCTTTTCCGAGTCCCCCATTCCTATAAGATCTGGAGCAATGACCCTACCTAGATCGGAAACGTATGGGATGATATTTCGCCATAAATAGGAGGACGTTGGATTTCCATGAAGAAAAACTATGGGATCTCCTTCTCCAGCCTCAATATAAGCCATATTCTTTCCCAATATCGACTTGTACTTTTTGGAATATATGAATTTCTCAGGATTGTCATTGGACATATCTCTAACCTCAAAATATTGGCCTATTTTTACTTCAATTATTTACACTTGGCTGTTGTTCGACGAACTCATTTGCCACTACTTTCATAGTTCTGACGGCTTCTTCATGGTAGACGGTAGGTCCTGTATGGTCTCTTTTGTAATAAGATTTGAACCCATGGTGGCAACTTTAATTGGGCTTTCGACGATCCAAAAATGGGGGTGGGGATGCTGAAAATGTTTCAACTTCACCCAAAGGTTTTCTGAGGAATAATCATGATCCCTAAAACTTAGGAAATCACTTATTAGACCCAGAATTATTACCTGCATTCATTCTTTGTAGATCTCATCTGAATCATTATGATCACCTACCCAGATCTCTAATTTATCTCCAACCGGGGCGCCCCTACCGAAACCTACTTCTTTCCTATATCACTTAGGTCTTGGATAACGTTTTGTATCTACTTATAAAGTCGTTCAGGCAGTTTAATAATCTCTTATCTTTGGAACGTACGGCAAATTGTAGAGCTTCAGGGATCTCCATTTCGTGGATATCTGCCAACATAAGTAGTGGAATACCGTCCCGGTCCACATATTTGTTTGCAAGATATTCGTTACTTACATTCCCCTCCCCGAAAGCGTCAACCGCATGAGCAAGAATTTGGCCGACGATTTCGTCTTGCGATGGGACTGAAGGGATTATTGTGGCTCCCATGGGGAGGTATCTCTCGTTGGCGTCAATATGGGCAGTCGATTCGGGAGTAACCACGATTTTCCTGCCGGCAAAATCATCAGGGCCTTTAAGAATAGTCGCATCGGCCCTACGGATTAGTAGCGAACGTTTGACCAACATGTATGACCGACTCCATACACCACTTTTCCCCAGAATACGTTCCTCTCGATCCATCATTCCTGCAGCGGCCACATCACATTCACCATTACCCGGCGTATTCCAAAGTCCATTAAATGGCTTTTGTATGAAATTGGTGTTGAGACCCATTTCCCTCGCAAAAAGTTTGAGCAACAGAATATCTGATCCCTTAATTTCGCCTCGTTCTTCATATGTAAAAGGAGCAAACTCGGTGTAAGTACATACGGTGAGTACATCTTGAACTATAGTGTCGAAATTGGGTAGATGCTCAGACACTTACTGTTGATCCTTTCAACAAAGAACTACGTAGGCAACTAATATGCTTGAGCCAATAGACACTCTTCGAAACAGGACGGTGAAATCGGAGGGAGTCAACCGAGTGGGAAATCACGGACTTGTCCCAATATCTACCTCCCTATCGCATAGGCATCTCTTCTAGGATCTGCTCCTGCACTTAAGGAGCCGTTTTCCTGATTGACCACAATAGCGGACATTGCGCCCATACTTGCAGACCAGTCGTCAAGGTACTTTACTTTGTGTCCCCTGCGAGAAAGTTCCCGACCAACTTCTCGTGCGATTCTGCCTTCGAGGTGGATTAGTCCTGGGTAATAGGCATGAGGCCAGAAAGAGTTTGGATAATTCCATGGTACAAATCTTGGAGCCTCGATCGCTTCTTGAGGATTCATACCAAATTCAACTATGTTTAGGAAAGTTTGTATCATAGCTGGGCATTGAGCGTCCCCTCCAGGCGTCCCGAATGGCATGAATAATTTATTGTTTTTAAATGCCATAGCGGGATTGGGAGTGAGCCTTGGCCTCTTCCATGGGGCTACAGATGATGGATGTCCTTCTTCAAGCCAACTCTGCGTGCCACGTGACGAAATCATTATTCCTAGGCTAGGTACAATTGGGGAACCGAAGACGGCATCACTTGGTGTCGCAGAAAAAGAGTTTCCCCAGCTATCGACCACGCATGTATAGGAAGTATCTTGTTCGAGTCTATCCGGATTGAAAGGGGGTTTTTTCCCTACCGAATTGGTCTTCTCTTTATCCTCATAAGCCCACGGGTCTCCCGGGCTAGGCATTTCAGCAAAAGCGAACTCCGATGAAATCCTGGATCGTTGTAGAGTTGTATATTCTGGTGACAAGAGGCCCGTTATGGGCACTTCGACGAAATCAGGATCTCCATAGTAATGGTGACGGTCCGAGAAGGAGAGATTCAAAGCCTGAGATAAGAGGTGAATGTAGTCAGGGCTATTCGGATACATTGACGCTATGTCGTCCTTCTCAAGCATTTGAAGAACCTGTGCAGTCACGGGACCCTGGGACCACGGGCCGCAAGTTAGTATGTCGAAGTTTTTATATTTTGCACAAGTTGGTCTTTCAATCGCGACTTGGAATTCAGCCATGTCGCTCATTGAGAGTCGTCCCCCGAGACTCTTGCTATAGTTAACTAGTTCTTCCGCGATTTCACCTTTGTAAAAATGGTCTCGTGCGGCACGTATTGCGATCTCTCGACCTAAGTTTAGGTTTTTCTCTTCAACGTTAATCAGCCTTTCGAATGTCCGCGCGAGTTCTGGCTGAACGAGCACATCTCCCTCATCAAGAATTTTTCCGTTTCTAGCGAATAGGTCGAACGTAGATCGCCATTCCTCTGACTCTTTATCCACGGAAGTGGACAGTCTTTTCAGCACTCCGGCTGTGGTGCTGGAAATAGGGAAACCGTCCCGGGCAAGTTCCAATGCCGGCTGTAGGATCTCTCTGAGAGACAGGGTTCCAAATTTCTCTATCGCCGTGAGCCAAGCGTCTGGTGCCGATGGAACGATAGTTCTGTGAATTCCCCTAGGAATGTCACCATCAAGTTTGTCAATGAAAAAATCTCGAGATGTAGCTTTCGGCCATCTTCCCAGTCCGCTAATGGTGTTGACCTGATCTGTATCCGACATATAAATCATTATCGGAGCCACACCACCGAAATTTGTTGCGTTTGGTAAGGTAACGTTTATGGCAATGCCAGATGCGACACCGGCATCAACAGCATTCCCTCCCTGTTCCAGTATCCTGTAACCCGCGGAAGCTGCTAGGTAATGGCCCGCCGAGACCATGTGTGTTCTTCCCATAACTGGAGGCCTATACGTTGATATCTGCGTTGACATTACATTACACCTCTTTTTTGGAGACTAAGTGTATGTTATATCGAAACCTTCAATCACCGGGAGGATTACACCATATATAGGTGGATTCATATGACCCATAGGAATGGTTAAGGGTTTCTGCCATAGTTTTTATTTGGATAGGATCAAAAAATCTGATAAGGAGTTATATCTGTCAGTGAAACGCTTATCAAAATCTTCTACGTCTAGTGACAGGGTTTTGAAAGACTTCAATTTATCCTTACGGATATCAAATATGAGAAGCAAGGGTCTATCTTTTTTGTTTATTTGATAAGTGTCATGATTTTCTAGTAACTTCCAATTTTGTGAGAGGAAATTAGAACCATAGGGCAACACTAAGAATCCATCCAAGGATTGTAAATCGCCGGTTTTTGTCTGACCTGTAGGCAAAGTTTCTACCGTACGAGCAGAATAATATCCGATGGCACCCGACATTCCGTCAGGCAAAAATATCTTGTTTGCGGGGCTCCCAATTTCTCTTACCAAGAATGCAGCCGTTCTGTATCCAGATACCTGCAGCATACCGTGCCCGCGAGGGAACATTTGTTGTAATTCATATATAAATTTATATTTTCCTGACTGAACAGCCCAATTTGGATGGTTGAAGTAAATCTGGTTCCAACAAAAAGAGACCAAAAGTACACCTACCACCAACAGAACACTAAAAACTTTCATTATTTTGTTCTTTAAAACATCAAAGGCGTGGCATAGTCCGACGGCAGCTAATATAGAAAATATCGGGAAAATAAAAACAGGATGTTCCAAACGAGAAGATAAAAATTGCCATACCAATAAGTGTGGTAACACGAATCCTATAGCCCAATATATGCCAATTCTTTGAGACCGTCGGAAGTTGACTACGACCAATAACAGGCCGATTAACAATAATGCACTTAGTGGCACCGAAATGTAATAGGCAATTGTTTGGAAGTATTCGAAGTTAAGGATGTTAGAGGGATGGAGTCCCCCTGACCGGCCGATCAAATGGTCTATTGCGCCTATTTCGAAAAAATGAAAATCATGACCAAACCAAAGAGCCTGAAAATAGTAACTACAGATCACAGTCATGGCATAAGTAATAAGACCAAAAACGTATAGGCTAATCCCCGTTACAACTTCGCGGCTTAACCCAGACACAATCACTGCCATAAATCCAAGTGAAAGAGCGAACATAGCCCCGTCCTGAAATGTGAGCGTTGCGGCAAGCGTTGCTAAGAATGACCATACGATGCGATTCTTTTTTCCATACTTGGCAAATGAAATAAACCAGTAAAACGCAAGTAATTCGAGGAAAATGAACACGCTGATCCCTAGAGTCAATCGGTTTATAGCAAAGATTCCGGAGCTGATAAACAGGACTGTTGCGACTCCACTGGCCCGTCGCCCAAAAAGATGATAGGAAATTGCGAATACGAGTGGCAATTGCAAAATTCCGAAAACAACATAGGGTAAACGTAATGTGAATTCAGTCACTGGCAAGAACCACAGCAATGGGACTCCCGCAAGGTATGACAACGGAGGACGTTCAAGTGTTAAGGCCGCTAGCAGGGAGAAAGCATTATGGTACGAGTCTGCGACTCTCATCGCATTTATAACACCGATTACTTCGTCCTCACCTTCTGAAAATTCAAAACTGCCCGCGGCGTATACGCTGATTGTTGCCCATACCATGCACGCTAAGAGGAGAGGAATCGCTAGACCTTGGTTTGAAAAAAATAACTGCTTTTTATACACAAGTGAGTGTCTTATGTTTTGGTAAATAACTTTCATTTCATTCTTAGCTAACACTTGTTATATGGGTTAAAACACGCTGATAGTGGAGCCTAGTCTTTAAACAGACCTTATTCGTTTCAGCTTGGTCCAGCTAAAGCCATTTTTAATAGAGCTATTCAGGATTGGACTTACGAAAATCTAAGGGACGGACATTATGTTGTCGCAGTTCACTGATAAGGGTGCTTAAATCATTGACTGTATGATCAAACAACGTCGTTACCCTTCCTACAGCCTGTATGGAATGTGCATCAGAACCTCCGATTCCACCCAGGTTTAATTGTTCGGCTAACCTGACGTAATATCCATCAATACTGTCGGAGTGATCACCGTTTACAACTTCCAGTGCATCAAACCATTGACTCATTTCCAGCATAGATGGCTTTCTGTCAGAACCGGTTGGACGCATCGGGTGTGCCAATACTAGTGCCGCTCCTTCCTCCTCAGCCTCTTTCAATAATTCATCTATCATAAGCATCTGGGGTCGGTAACTTTCAAATCCATAAGCTAATACGTGACCAATGTTGGTGCCTAATTCGATTCCCTGAAAGACGTTAATCTCAAACTTCTCGCTTAACTCCGAGATATCTTCACTATCCCAAAGAGCGTTATGTTCTGTAAGGCAAATTCCGCTAAGCCCTATTTCCTTTGCCTGTAATATTATTTTGATTGCACTCACACCACTGTCCAAAGACTTATCCGAAGAATGGGCATGCATCTCAATGTTGGAGCCTTTTTTTTGTACCATATCTAAGTTAATTATGATGGCAACATTTTAATTGCGGTCCAGTAATGGTGAGTGTAAGTGAGGGCGACGACAATAGCGTGATCTTGTCGCTGAGAGAACGGTTAAAACTACTAATCGATATCGTAAATATAAGATTCTTCACACCAGACAAATTCCTCTTTAAAGTCATCTGGTTTGAGTGTCAAACTGCCAATCTCTAGCCAATTCCACGGAGGGTTCCCCTGCTGAAGACGCCGGCCGGTCAATGTTCCTTTAAAGGAAGCACGGGACGCGAAATTGCTGTTCACCTCTAGGGTCGCACCTCCGTCGGCTTCGACGACTTTGCCACTCAGATTGGAGTCGACGGTGATGTCTACATTAGCATTGTTGCTTTTTTCATTATGACCTTCTGACATATCTGAATATTTAACTATGCATTGGCCGTGCTTCCGGCGACATTGGAAAAAATTGCTAACGCTTCATCGGACACTTCTCTAATGACTGAAGAAACTGATTTGACGGAATCTATACCAACGATTGCCTGGCCTGCAGGAGTAGTCATCCAATCTTCGATCTTTGCTTCCTTGATATCCCTCAAGACATCTTCAACCAACATTCCTAGGAGGGGCATGGGCAACGTTACTGGAGCATCCGGATCCCTCCAAATATCGGACCATCTTGAACGTAGTTGCCTAATTGGCTTTCCTGACATTGCCCTTGACTGGACGGCGTCTTCTACTTTTGCATCAATAATGCGCTGTTTCAAAAAAGATTCCGTCTTCGATTCCTTAGTAGCTAGCCATAATGTGCCGGTCCAGACGCCCGACGAACCCATTGCTATTGCCGCCGCGAGGTGCTTCCCGCTAGACACTCCCCCCGCGGTCAATACCAGAGTCTCAGTCCCCTCGGCCATTTTCACCACCTCGGGGACGAGCGTGAATGTACCCACAGTACCACTGTGTCCCCCAGAGTCGTATCCCTGCGCTACTACTACATCAACACCGGCTTCAATTTGTCTTCTTGCCTGCCGAGGCAGTCCAACGAGACCCCAGACCTTCATTCCCTGTTGATGAGCCCTCTCTAGTATGAAAGCCGGACTTCCCAGCCCCGAAGCGAATATCGGTACTTCCTCTTCAAACAGTATCTCGAGTTGCATTCTTGAACGGTGCAATAGATTTTCATAGCCTGAATAATTGGGATCTAATGTTGGCGGTGGTGAGTCGGGAGCTTCTGAAACGTCCTTTATATGCTTCACAAAATCCCGGTGATTTTCTGGGATCATTTCGTTCAGGTCTTCTGAATTACCCTCTACAAAGGATGCAGGAACCAACAAATCTACTCCAAAAGGTTTCCCGTCTATTTGATTACGAATATAAGAAATAGCGGACCGGAGCTCATCAGGTTTTAGGCTGGTCGCGCCAAGCACTCCAATCCCGCCAGCGCCTGACGCTGCCGCGACCACTTCTTTCGTACTTGAAAAAGCAACAATAGGTGTTTCACACCCATATTCTTCACATAAACGGGTCTGCAGGGGATTATTCATCATCGTGTATCCAACTCCTTACGGATTAAACGGAAATAATTGGCACAATCTAAACAAAAATGAACGACTGTCCATGTATTTGATCGAATCAGATTATCCCTCGTCGTCTAAAGTTAGTGACTTCATCATTATTGTATTTTAAAAGGTTTAGCAATATTTGGTCATTATGCTGTCCCGATATCGGCGTGGGATCGGAAATCTCCCCATGCCCAACGGATAACTTCCATATTATTCCTCTAAACAATTCACTTTCGTCTAAGTGTTCGGCTCTTATATCGACATGACTTCGGTGAAGTTCATTTAAGTTAGCATCCCCTACTAGTGCGGGAGAGTCCATGACTGGATATGCAGGTATTCCTATTCCTTGTAGGCGCTTCGTCAGGGCCCAGGAATCCTGACTCTTGGTCCAATTTTCAATGATGCCTTCGAGATAGTCTTGATTTGTGACCCTACCCTCTAATGAATCGAATCTTTCATCTTCAATCGTAGGGATATCTCCAGAAAAACAATTCTTGAATCGACTCCATTCCTCGTTGTCACGGATCGTAATTGCGATCCATTGGTCTTCTCCAACGGTCTCAAAATATCCGTGAGGAACAATTTCTGGATATCGGTTGCCTTGCGTTGTAGCAACTCTTCCATTGAAGAAAAAATCCATTATTGGTTCAGCTATGCGCTGTATCCCAGATTCCCCCTGGGACATGTCTATATGTTGTCCCATCCCTGTCCTCTCCCGCATCTCAAGGGCCGCGAGAATTGCAAGAAACGCATGACCCGCTGCGGTAGGATCTAAATCGGCCTGGTCTTCTACGGGTTGGTCAGAGTCCTGATACCCTAGTAGACTCTTAATCCCATACAAAGCGGAAAGAGAAGGCCCATACGAGATCAACTCTTTCCATGGCCCAGGGGTTGAACCGGTGGCTGAAAGGGAGGCCATTATTATTCTTGGGTTTAGTTCGTTGAGAACTTGATAAGTCAATCCCAATGATTCCATCGTTCTAGAGGAAAAATTTTCTATTACGACATCACTCAACTCAATCAAACGCTTATATATCTCCTTACCCTCGATCGTTTTTAGATCTACTGTGAGACTCTTCTTTCCTCTATCGAGTGTGTGGTAGTCCATCTGATCGTGCGGATCTATTTGCCCGGCGGCTGTGCCAGGCATTCCCTGTCCAGCCATTGACACTCCTGAGCTTATGCCTGGCGATTGTATTTTTATCACTTCGGCTCCCATGTCCCGGAAGCTCATTCCCAATAAAGGCCCTGCCCAAACATGCCCATGGTCTACAACTCTGATTCCGGAAAGAGGTAGTTCGGCGACTTTACTCAATTAGATCACCCCTTTCCCCTCAAGACACGTATAACGTTCCCCTGTCATCCTCAGCCTTTTAACATATACCTCCTCATTATGTTCGCCCAGTAACGGAGCCGGTCTTCTTATTGACCAGGGGTTGTTTGATAACCTGTATGGAGGTCCCATTGTTTTGTAGGTACCCATTACTGGATGAGAAACGGTGTGCCAAAAATTCCTTTTCTCCAAGTGAGGACTTTCCACAACTTCGTCTATCCGATAGACAGGCAAGAACGGGAGTCTGTTCTCGGAGAAAATTTGGAATAGTTCCTGTCGAGTGCGCGATTTAATCCAAGGATGCCAATATCTATCCAGATCTTCCCTCCATCGGAAAGATTGCCAGCGATCGTCTAGCCTTACGTCTTTTGACCAATCCGGATTATTCATCAGTTCTATGAAGCGATCCCATTGTTCATCGACCATTGTTATTACCTCGATATATCCGTCCTTTGCCGGCACAACTTGCCAAGGGTAAAAAGAACTACGGTGACTTCCGTCTCTTGATCCGATATTGCCCTGGTAGACGAAGGCAGGCAATCCACCTGATCCCCCAACGTAACTACTCATGACTTCTATCACTGAAATCCAAGCGTGCTGGCCAGAGCCAGTTTTTCTCTTCATTCTCAACGCAAGAAGTGCTGAAATAGCACCGTGTATCCCGCCCTGAAAATCAGCGGCGCAGTAAGGTATCCAAAGGGGTTGTTTATTGGGATCACCTATCCTTTTCGATATTCCAGAGGCAGCTGTTGCTGTAAGTGCTGATCCCTCCCAGTGTCGATAAGGAGTGTCATATCCAAATACAGTTATCGAACTGAGTACCAAACTGGAGTTGTCTCTGGAGAGAGTTTCATAATCGAGTCCTTCCCGCTCCGTCCGTGCCAATGTCATATTCGATATGACTAGGTCTACCTTAGTAATAAGTTTAAGAAGGATATCCCTGCCTTCTCGTTCGGAGGTATTTAAGGTTATGCTCCGCTTATTAGTATTTAAAAAAAGGTGCAATCCGCTCTTTTCCTTGTCGGGAATGTCCCCTGGAAAGGGTCCATGTGTCCGGATCGTGTCTCCAGATTTTGGATGCTCCACCTTGATCACATCTGCACCTAAATCTGCAAGTAACTTTCCTGCATAGCCCACTGAGATAAAATCACCCAATTCCAACACCTCGAGGCCTTCAAGAGGGCCACCGAGCTTCATGAATAAGCCGTAACCAAAGAAGTTCTTATCTTATTGTTCAAGTTGAAACTAATATCCCTTCATATAAATTAATTGACGCGCTTTGTTCCAGTACTACCTACTACATTCTTTCCGATCATACTTACCCTGTGTGAAAAACAACAGCCATCTTCGCCATACCGAAATCATGTAAATAAGAAAGGTCCAATTGATTGAATAGAAATGCTGGCGGAAAAGCTTCGCCTGGTTCCGCATTATTAATGGTTTGTCGAAGGGTCAAATAGCATTAACAGAATCAGAAAGGAAAGAGGAAATATCTATGGCCGCTGATGTCACAAAGATTGAAGAAGGTAAAAATGTGATCGATTTATCCATACAGGAGTTCAATACTATTCATATACTCCATAACAACGTTGGAGGAGGTTCAGGTAGCGGGAATGCCGCAGAGGCAACGGCGGAATAGTGGTCAGATAGTGTATTGGTTAGCTCAATGAGCATGATTAATATGTGTCGGTACTCGATTCCGCATATGAGCTCTAATTCCGGTGGCTCTATCATAAACGTGTCTTTAGTTTCGGCCATGAGGTCGAAATTCGGTAGGTCGTCGACGCCTTATACGATGAATAAAACGGCCGTTGTGGATTTGACAAGAGTAATGGCTCTGGATCACCCCCAAGAAAATATTAGGGTTAATTGCATTATGCCCGGCTTAATTTGGCCTTCACGAGTCTCCTACCGACCTCCTGAGTCAACGGGAATAAGGCACTCTTCAACTCCATTGCCATACAAAGGAGAATGTTGGGATTTCGGATGGGCGGCGGTTTAACTTGCCAGCAAACAGTCAAAGTTTGTTACTGGGATTGTGTTACCAGTAGACGGAGGATTCTTACTCACTAGTTCTCCTAATTATGCCAACCACAAATACCACTTTTTTAGTTCAGGTCACTGAATACGAGAATTGAGTGGGGTTGCATAGTTCCTGATTGACTACTAGTACGGTCCCGACCTAGTGAGAATAATTAACCACTTTTCTGGCTTATCTAAATCCCAGTTTTATATAAACAGCTTATGTCAGGGACAGCATGATGAGTCGGTGATATATTTTCATCTCTGAAAATAGTATTAGACAGTGCGATATGGGAGAACAAAGTGGTAGAAGAAGAACGAGTTATGTCACGATTTTCCACCACCAGTGGATACAAATACGACGAAACTATATCAGCCTTGCAGAAAATGATCCGTAGAGGTGACGAGGTTGAGGCGATGTACTGGGCGATTGAACTCGAGGAACATTTCAATTCGGACCTTTGGGACCGACTCGAGGTGATTTCGCATGAAGATATCGGAATCACTTCAATGGATGTGATCGTTTTTGTCAGAACATGCAAACAGCAATATATTGAGTTTCTCGGCAAAGAGAGCGGAAGCCGGCGGTTGATGCTTTCTAATGCAATATTGGCGCTGTGCAGGGCAAGGAAAACCAGAGTTGCTGATCATTTCAACATATCCTGCTACAGGAGATTGCCCGAGGAAAGACGCGAGATTCCAGATGTGGCTAAAGACGTTCACACTAGAATCGGGGAAACAATGTCTCGGGGTTGGGATCATTTCTTTGAGAATGGGACGATTCTTAAAGAGGGCTTGCCCTTAGATTCAGATCCGTATAGGGAATCGGCGGAAGATAAGGTGAAAAGAGATATACCGAGAGTCGGGGAACCCGGGAGCGACTTCTCCAGGTTCCATGATTATGTACCAACGCAGTAACTAAATTGTATAGGGAGGGGATATAGTCCAGACGACCGTAATCGTCGTAGGTCAATCCGTGAACAAGGAGCGCGTTAACGGCAATTTAGGAAGACCTGTTCATTCTTGAGAAAAGCCTCAATTCGCCTGGGTGTTATGTGCTCACCTTGTAAATATTGACTGCGTTGTCATGAAACATAGCCGATCGTTCATCAGCTGAGAAATTCTTGGAAAATCTCTTAAAAGCGTTATATAGAACATGGTAAGAGAAGGAAACCTTATCCACCGGGAAATTGCTTTCAAACATACTTCGGCTTGGACCAAAATGATCAATGCAGAAATTCAGAAAGGGAGCCATACTGCTGGCCAATTCTGCAGAGCCTATCGGAATCCTTCTCTCATGCCAGTCAAATCCGGTTCTGGGCATGCCGACGCCACCTAATTTAACGACAACATTTGGACATTTAGAAACCTTGGCGATTCCATCTTTCCATTTTTCTATCACCTCATCTTTTTTATTCGCATAGGGGCCATCCATCACCAAGCCGCCAACATGGTTAAGTATTATGGTCAAATCAGGAAGGGCCCTCGCGAACTCTAATAATTGAGGCAATTGGTGAAAATACAACCAAGCTTCGAATGTCATACCCATCGCAGATAGCACCTTAGCCCCAGCCTGGAATTTCTCGGTGATAAGTTGTCCCTCATGCTTATGTAACGCTGTGTTCTCTACTTCTGGATGTGGGTCCCAGGTTACCGAATGACGGATACCCCTGAATCTGCTGCTCGCTGATGCCAATGACTCAAGTACCGGTCTGACCTTTTCGCCGAGGTTTAAGTTCGCGTGCCCGATAATGGAGGCGGCCGCTCGACTTTCGCCATATATACCGCTCGCACTAGCGGCTGCTATACCCTGTACGTATTGCACCTCACCTACGGGCCTTCGTTCGATGGGTAGACCAACGTTATACATCGATCTCGCTTCGATAAAAACCGTAGATCTGACATTATGTCCACTTGTTATATCGGCCAATAATTCATCTAACTGGTAACGGGGATATCCTCTTTCAACCCTGTTATCCCAGAAGTGGTGGTGCGGATCACAAATAGCTATCTCCGGCTCAATGATCTTCTCTCTTGTTTGCTCTAACCAAGTATTGGGATTATCTTTCATCACCATCTGATCCTCTCCTTTGACGGTTGTATTTCACCAACTTAATCGTCAACGCGCAATTATGTCTACATTTTGACGGGTTTTGGCCCCGTCATGGATAAATTGGGATTGGACCCTGATCTGGGAACGTCTATGGATGCAGAAACAATGGAACGTCCAAAGAATAAATTACAGACATCTGTACTGGAGCAGTCTCATATCTGAGGGGTATTAATGGCAAATTAAGGCCCGGACGGACATTCCGTCGAATTTACCAAACTAAACCGATGCGCTACTTAGACCTATCCGAATACTGGGTCTAAGTAGCGTCCGTAATTCAACAATGATTGGACTCATAAATTTGAAGCGGCTGGTTGCCGCCCCTGCCCCTGGGTTTTTCCAAATCTCACGGAATTTATCTGTTTATGGGAGATAATCCATTCTTGATGCCCTGTACTGCCCAGGCCGCCCAAGGCATGGTGAAGAATTTGAATCCCTTTTCCACGTAGAAATTAGGATCCATTCCGGGAGGAATAAAGTACATACCCGGCACTACTCCATGATTCTTGCAAGCAGCGGCAATGGTGTCCAATCCTCGTTGATAGGTATCGCTAGGATAGTCCAGTGGCACCTTAAGTTCGATGGAGAGATCTGATGGTCCCACTAGGAGCACGTCTATCCCTGGAACACTGAGGATCTCCTCGATATTATCGATAGCTTGTTGAGTTTCGATCATTGGAACGATTAAAAGATCTCTGTTAACCGTATCCAAATAATCGCGATAATCTTTGGTTTCACCCCATTCTCCTCGGACACCAGCATTACTTCGATCACCATCCGGTGAGTATTTGCATGCCCTGACCATGGCAGCGGCCTCTTCTTTCGTGTTGACCATAGGTACCACAATTCCTCTGGCGCCTATATCTAGGGCAAAGCAGATCAAATCGGCACGGTTTGCGCTTACCCGTACAAGAGGCGCTGCATTCTTCCCGCTCATTGCCTGTATGGCTCGGTTATATTCCTTAACCTCGATGGGCGAGTGTTGTGTATCAAAAAGTATGAAGTCCAAACCTGAATCGGCCAACATGGCTATGTTGGCCTCATCCACAGATCCACCTGTCCCGACGCCAGTCTATCCTGACTTTAAAAGATCTTTC
>CAZZBP010000032.1:0-21304 GCA_964652755.1 uncultured Dehalococcoidia bacterium | reverse complement strand
TGCAGAAGTCCTCAACCTAGTAAAGGATGCCGAAAAATTCGGCATCAGCTTCGACAATCTTTCGTACGACTTCGGAAAGGCTATAGATAGAAGTCGTCAGGTAGTCAGAAGGCTTACTACGGGCGTCGGATATCTACTCAAGAAAAACAACGTCGAGCACATTGAAGGTTCCGCAAGTTTTGTGGATGCCCACACGATTCAAATCAGCACAACAACCGGGGAAAATCGGACCGTTTCGGCTGAAAATATCATCATCGCCACTGGTGCCAGGCAACGTGAAATCCCAACCCTCCCGATAGATCATAATGTAGTAATTACGAGCCGGGACGCACTCGAAATGAAAGAAATACCGAATAGGGTTGTTGTGATAGGGGGAGGGGCAACGGGAGCTGAATTCTCACATATATATCGATCCTATGGATCTGAAGTAACAATTGTCGAACTAATGGATCGAATAGTACCTAACGAGGACCAAGAAATCAGCGAAGCCCTCGATAAAAGCTTCAGAGACCAAGGGATTGAATCAAGAACAAGCGCTAGTGTAGAAGCTATAGAAATTAACGGAGACATCGCCACCGTTAAGATTAGCGAAAATGGCAGAAATTCTGAGATTGAGTGCGACAAAGTCCTAGTCGCTGTGGGTGTACAGGGCAACACAGACGGCATCGGCCTGGAAAGAATCGGGGTAGTGACAGACCGAACTTTCATTACTGTCGGTGAAAATCTGGAAACGAATGTTTCTGGCGTCTACGCTATAGGGGACGTCACGGGTAGGATGCTATTGGCGCACGTAGCGTCGGCTCAGGCTGTCACCGCGATCGAATATATAGCAGGATTAGACCCTCCTCAAATCGACTATACCTTGATGCCCCGAGCGATTTACTGCAAACCACAAGTTGCTAGTTTCGGGCTTACAGAATCTCAAGCAAAAGACCAGGGAATTAATATAAAAATCGGAAAATTTCCGTTTGCGGCTAGCGGGAAAGCGATAGCCCTAGCGGAAACAGATGGGATGGTCAAGCTAGTTGTCGACGAAGAAATTGGTGAAATCATAGGTGCTCATATGATAGGTACTGAAGTTACAGAACTCCTCGGAGAACTTTCAATAACCAAGATGTTAGAAGGAACTGCCACGGAACTAGGGTGGCTGGTACACCCCCATCCCACGATTTCAGAGATGATCAAAGAGGCAGCACTAGATACGGTGGGCGAGGCCATTCACGTATAGTCACGCAAATGAATTCACTCCTGAAACCAATTCTGAATGACTATTTTAGAGAACGACGAGAAGACTATGAAAACATCCAACCCTCTGGATAAAGAACAGGCTTTAGAATTCTATTCGTTGATGATGCTCATTCGCAGGTTCGAAGAAGCTGCAGAAAGGCTCTATCAAAGGGGAATGATCCGCGGTTTTCTCCACACATACATAGGAGAAGAAGCCATAGCGGTTGGAGCAATTCCAAACTTGCGAGAAGATGACTACATCATTGGGCATTATCGCGACCATGGACACGCCCTCGCTAGGGGATTACCACCTAGAACAGCAATGGCAGAGCTATGTGGAAAGGCTACCGGTTCTAGTGGTGGGAAGGGCGGCTCCATGCATCTATTCGACGTTAAGAGGCATTTGATGGGAGGGCATGCAATCGTTGGCGGCCAGTTCCCGCTTGCTGCGGGTATGGCGCTTGGTTTAAAGATGAAAGGAGAGCTTGATAGCATAGTAATGTGTTTCTTTGGCGATGGTGCCGTGCAAGAAGGCGAATTTCACGAAACGATGAACTTGGCTTCTTTATGGAACCTGCCTATTGTTTTTATGCTTGAAAATAATCTCTACGGTATGGGAACCGAAGTAAACCGATCCAATGCCGCTGGGCAGAATATTTACAGTACGGCCGAGTCTTACCAAATTCCAGCAGTACAGATCGATGGAATGGATCTAATTCAGGTCCGTGAAACGGTGACCGAAGGAATTAGTAAAGTCAGAGAAGGAAACGGACCAGTATTCATTGAATCTATGGCATATCGTTTCCATGGCCATTCCATGGCGGATCCCTCAAATTACAGGGATAACGAGGAAGTTGAGAAGCACATATCCAGGGACCCTATCGACAGGTTTAGAACGACTTGTGTGGAAGAAGGACTGCTTACTGACGCTGACGTTTCAAGAATCAATGAAGAAATAGATACATCCATTCAGGATGCTGTCGAATTCGCAGAGCAAAGCCCCGCTCCCGATTCTGAAGCCCTTTTCATGAACGTCTATTCTGAACCGGACAAAAATCAATAGCATGGCAGAGATGATTCTCAGAGACGCCATGGCTAAAGCCCTTCGGGAAGCATTGGACACAGATGACCGCACATTTCTAATGGGGGAAGACATCGGCGCGTACGGAGGACCCTACGCAGTAACACGCGGATTCCTTGAAAATTACGGGGAAGAACGCATACGAGACACCCCGATATCTGAAGCAGCTTTCGTTGGAGCAGGGACAGGCGCCGCTATGGTCGGAATGCGTCCGATCGTGGAAGTCATGACTATAAATTTTTCACTGATGGCCATTGATCAGATAGTCAATCATGCAGCAAAACTGTCATATATGTCTGACGGGCAAATCAGTGTTCCCTTGATAATTCGGACAGTAACAGGAGGTGGAGGTCAACTGGGTGCGACCCACTCTCAAAGTTTCGAAAACTGGTACGCATCTGTGCCAGGGCTCAGAGTAGTGGTACCAGCTACTCCTTACGACGCGCTGGGACTGTTTAGGTCGTCCAGAAAAGACAACAACCCAATTATATTCGCTGAACACTCTCTTTTATACAGGGTACGAGGAGAAGTTCCCGACGACTACTACGAGATTCCTTTAGGGCATGCAAGAATAGCGCGGGAAGGAGTAGACGTTACTCTAGTTTCGTACTCCGGTATGGTAAGGGTCGCGGAAGAATCAGCCGCAAAATTGGCCGAGAACGACATATCTGCCGAGGTTATAGACCTCAGAACTCTTTCTCCCTTGGATCTTGAAACGGTTGTTACTTCTGTGCGTAAAACTAATAGGGTTGCAGTGATTGAAGAAACTTGGAAGACCGGAGGGTTTTCTGGAACCATTGCTAGTGATATACAAGAGGCCGCCTTTGACGACCTTGACGGACCAGTGTTACGAATAAACGCACCCGATGTACCGGCTCCGTATGCAAGAAACATAGAGCAAGATATGATTCCCAGCTCAGACCGGGTAGTTGAAGCTATTACCTATAATTTCGGACTTTAATTAGTCTAGAAATATCGATGTCGGGAGATATAACTGATGGCAACCGAACTTAGAATGCCCCAAATGGGTTACGACATGGAAGAGGGCACCGTCGTACGGTGGCTCAAAGAAGTAGGCTCACCGATAAGTAGAAATGAGGCCGTAGCAGAGATTGAGACAGACAAGGCAGTTGTCGAGTTCGAGTCTGAGGTCGAGGGTATATTGTTAAACATCGTAGCTGTGGAAGGTTCGGTCGTCCCTGTGGGCGAAACTATCGCCATCGTAGGTACTGATGGGGAAGAAATTGTATTCGACTCCCCATCTCTAGTTTCAGAAAACGACCCGCAACCAAATCAGAAAGCAGAGCCAATCTCAGTTCAAGCATCAGATTCAGAAACATCTGAGAATGCAACCAGTGCAGTGTTAGCGGAGGACAGAGTTATGGCCACGCCTGTTGCAAGGAGAATCGCAGATGAAATCGGGCTAGACCTATCAGAGGTAGACGGGTCAGGCCCTGGGGGTAGAATAACAAAAAAAGACGTTGAGAACTTTGACCGTGATCAGACACATAGTCACTCCATCCCCTCCGATGAATCTGATGTAGATACATTGACAGAACCAGAAATAGAAGACATAGCACCAGCTGAATCTTTAGTACCTGCCACTGAACCAGAAGTACCCGCTTCCTCTCTCACAAAGACTGAGGGGAAAGAGCCGCTTACAAGAATGAGGCAACAAATTGCCCGAGTGACTGTGAAAAGCAAAACTGAAAAACCCCATTTCTACGTTTCGGCCGAAATTAATATGACAAGGGCTATGTCGCTGAGAGGGCAGGTGAACGAACAACTTTCTGAAGAAGGTCTAAGAATTACTGTAAACGACCTAGTAGTAAAGGCATGCGTTGCCTCGTTAAAAAAATATCCTAAATTCAACGCGTACTATGAAGATGACGGAATCCAATATAACGACATTATTAACATCGCAGTTGCCATATCTGAGCAGGAGGGACTTATCGTCCCAGCTGTCATTGACTGCGGCGACAAGTCTCTTCGACAACTATCGCACATGATTAAGGACCTTGCAGAAAGATCAGCAAGCGGCACCCTAAGTCCACAGGAATATACAGAGGGCACCTTTGCTATTAGCAACTTAGGCATGTTCGATGTTACTAGTTTCGTCGCAATCATCCATCCCCCACAGAGTGCTGTTCTAGCCGTTGGTACAGTCTCTGAGAAACCAGTAGCTAGAGATGGTGAAATATCGATTGCGCAAATAATGACCGCGACTCTCTCAGCAGACCATCGTATAGTAGATGGAGCAGAAAGTGCTCAATTCCTGATTGAAGTAAAGAGCCTTCTTGAAAATCCTATGGGGTTGGTACTGTAGCTTACCTCTAAGGCAGTTTCCTAATTTTAGGCAGGAAAAATCCGGTACCGATACTACAAGCGGACAAAAACACTCCATTCAAAAGCATTGCAAAAGGAGCACCATATGTTCCAGCAATAGCACCAACTCCCAAGTGGCCAACTGGTCCCGTCCCTATACTCAGTACCCATGACCCCATAGCCGTTCCCCTGTGCTCGTTAGGAACGTTTTGTTGCATGAGTGTTTTATACAAGGTATCGACGGACATAGCACATGCATTCAGAAACAAAAGTAGTCCACCATACAAAATCACACTGTCAGCTTTAAACGCGGCCATTTGACCCAATCCAAAAGAGATCGCGATGACGAACATCAATAATCCCTTTTTCTGAAAGTCTCCCATTGCTGCGAGGGCTGAGAGGCCTATAAATCCGCCTAATTGCCTAATCGAAGTTAGCAGTCCCAATCCAACAGATCCTACACCGAGTACTTCCTTTGCGAAAACCGGAATAAGGCTCATATGACTAAACCCAAATATCTCTGTTATAGACGCGAGACACATGAGTATTAGAAGTATCGGGTATTCTCTCAGAAGACTTAGGTATCCAATTAAATTGGAACGCACCGATCTGCTGATCCTAGAGGCCGACTGACCCGAAGATTGGGTACCAAACAGAACTATAAACGAAATAAAGTATGTGCACCCTACAACTACGAACTGCCATCCGGCTCCGGCCATCGCTATCAAAAAGCCTGACAGTAAGGACCCAAGTATGGCCCCTGCGGTAGATGCTATTTGTAGCATCGAAAGCCCACTGAGCGAGTTCCCAGAACCTACAATATCATATGTATATGACTGCCTTAGCGTTAGAAGGAACGCGAAAGATGATCCGGCTACAGTTGAAAGAAAAATAACTAACCAGACACTTTTGAAACCGCTTATTAGTAATGCCCCGAGGAGGACCATAACCAACCCTCCTGCCAAAGTTACAAACCGCAGAAGAATTCTTCTCTCTACGTTATCGGCTATTGCCCCTGAAAGGACCCCTAAAACAAATAGGGGAACCATTCTGAGAGCTGCAGCAAGTCCCACCATAAATGGGGAAGATGTCAATTCGAATACAAGCCAGCCCAAGACGACGTTGTCCATTCCAAATCCTACGGACTGGCAAGCGGTAGCAACCCACAGGAATCGAAAATCTTTGTACTTCAAGACGGATTTCCAACTAACTGTCATGAGAGGGCCTGTACAGGCTGATTCTCATGGGACAACTTCCTATGCACTGGATAAATTCCATTATCTGAATTATGTCTCACCAATTACCGGAAATAGCCGATATATCGCTATTGAAGCGGTGAGTAGTCTGTTGGTGAGAGAAGATTGTTGAAGACTCTCTTCACGATGGGACCGTCTCTTTCCGAGGCTTCACGTACTTTGTTCCATTCTGGATCATTCCTGAACGATTCCCATGCCTTTTCACGGGCACCACTATCATCGAATGCCACGATATATGTAAGTCGGTCACTATATTCACCAACTTCAGACGTCCAGTATCCTATGTTTTTAATGCCGTGACGCTCAAAAATTTTCATAGTATGATCTCGAAATCTTGAGTGAAGGGCAGGTAGCCTTCCTGGGTGTGTCTCATAAATACGAGTCTCGTAAATCACAGGTAAACCTCCCTTTCAAAGTCAGCCAATTCTCAGACCCAGCACAGCCAAATGTCAACAAATCTGCTAGTACTATGTGATTTAATAGCGTGAATTCTTGTAGAGGAGTCCTAAATGTCGATTTCAAAACGTCCATTTTCGGGTACCCATGGATATGGGCACGTATTCTCGGGGAATCCACTTGACAGGGGAGAAAAGGAGAGAAGAGAGGAAGCAAAGCTGGATGAAATGACAAAGGATGTTTCTAGCCAATTCCTACCTCTCAGAAATCTTGACCTTCTAGTAAATACCTCGGATGAGCCGTCATTGTACTGGGTTAACAAGGACGATCTGGCAAGGCAAAATGTTGAATCAGCTCCAATATTTCTAGGAATTATGAATGAAAGATATCATTACGCCATAAAGGTTTCCGGAAACTCATTCTCAGATTCCAATATAAGATTAACAAATCCTGACCTAAGGTTTGTCGATATCCGTACGTGCGGACAAATGCTCGAAGCTCAAGATGCCGGTGTCGCAGCACATGCCAGAACTCAGACATATTGGCACGAACGGTACCGCTATTGTTCAGCATGCGGCTCAGAAACATTAATGAAACGAGGTGGTCAGTCTAGGTCTTGCTCAAGATGCGGAGTTGAGCATTTTCCGCGCACAGACCCAGTAATTATTGTCGTCGTTCATGACGGAGACAGATGCCTTCTTGGGCAATCCCGGGGCCGACTACAACAAACAAACACGTATTCAGCATTAGCTGGATTTGTGGATCAAGGGGAATGCATAGAAGAGGCAGTAGCCAGAGAAGTAATGGAGGAAGCGGGTATAGAAGTCAAGAATGTCCGGTACCATTCCTCCCAACCCTGGCCAATGCCGTATTCACTGATGATCGGGTGCCACGCTGAAGCATCCACCACCAACATAGACATGGACCCCGAGGAGATGACCGACGTCAAATGGTTCTCACGGGAAGAGGTACTAAAGGCCTTGGACAATAAAAGCGACATACTGAGGGTCCCAATGAAAATGGCCATAGCCCATCATCTTGTCAGATCATGGGCACTAAAAGAGCACAACTAACCAGATCTTAATCCAGTCATGACACGTGAATCATGGTTTGACCCAGAGGATTGCTCTTCGAGCGTAATACGTCCGAATCTTCAATATCGGGCAGAATCCGATCTTCCCCCAAAACTAATGATGATATTCGCTACTCACGTTCTTGATGAACTTAAAGATAAACTTGATCTATGGACCTCTCCCGAACGATTTACGTTCTTTGGTGGAGATTGTGAATTTTATAAGATCAGGGGGAACGAAAAAATGGGGTTCATCGAAGGTACTATAGGAGCGCCTATAGGAAGCAGCGCTCTAGATACAGCTATAGCAAGGGGAGTGACGGAGGTATTCATACTCGGGCTTTGCGGAGCTGTAAGTTCGGGTCTTAGAATAGGAGACTTGGTTATCCCAAATGAGGCAATTCGTGAAGAGGGAACATCGTACCACTATGCTCTCTCTGGACTGGCTGCCCGTCCGGACAGTTCAGCATACCTCAAGTTGAAAAAGTATACAGAAAATACAGGACTTGCTGTACATACCGGAAGGACAGTGAGTACTGATGCCCCTTACCGTCAAACCATAAATACAGAACTTGGTTGGCGGGAAGCTGGCATTATCGGGGTCGATATGGAAATGTCTGCACTATTAACAGTCGCAAAATACCGTGGTATACCCGCAGTTGGATTATTTGTCGTTTCTGATGACCATGACCTAACAGGTGTTCATGATTGGAAATGGAACCGAAACTCCTTTCACGAATCGCTTCGAAGCACCGTTGTCTTATTGTCAAACTTCATCATGCAATCTTGAGCATTTGGATAGACACCAATGCCTGACTGAATTAGTTTAACTTCTATCTCAGTTATTCGTAAATGTACAAGGTGCTTCGTTTTTTAACGCGGTTCGCGATTTTCGGCGAATTAACCACTCTATACGTCACAGTCAAGTTAGAAAAAGTCTCCAGTCAAAAAACGTTAGTCGAAGACTCAATACTCTTCCCACGTCGCTGAGGAGGGAGGGCTAAAAAGGAGAAAATACAAGCGAACACAGGAAGAACCAGAAGGATCATTATCGCTGTGTCATAAGATTCTGACCTGTCGTATATGATCCCGAACGGTAGCGCGCCCATAGCGGAGAATGCAACCATAATAGTCGTTGCAAATCCTCTTATCGATCCGAGATATCTTCTGCCAAAATAATTCGCCCAAATAACAGTGTTTGTGGTTCCAACCAGCCCCACGCTTAGAGAGGCTAATACTATATAAAAAACCGCTTGCCAGGCCGTTTCAATTGTCATCGCCCAAAGCATAGTAATCACAAGAATCGCCTGACCTGCCGCGAGCAAGAATCTATTGGGCATTCTGTCCGACAAATACCCTCCACCTAAATTAGCCACCAACATTAAAGGGCCAAAAAGACCCATTGTTCCTGCTGCGAGCGCAGGAGAAAGCCCTTTAGAACCTAGAATCGAAACATGGTGAAACATCAATCCGGTCATAATCAGTGGTAAAGCTATTGAAGAGAATACAAGCATCCAAAGCGACTTTGTCCGTAAGGCTTCGCTCAATTTGAAATGAATTTCACCAAGTTCAGAGGATGATTTGTCCAACGACTCATTTTCTGTAATAGGTATTCTTTCAGAGTCACTACTTTTCTCGCTCGATTCATCAAACTGATCTCCATCGGGAAGAACACCGATATCCTCAGGAGATCTTCTAACTAGTACAATCACAGGAACGAGAAGTAATATCCAAACTGAAATTCCCAATGTTATCCATGCCTGTCTCCACTCTAGGCTTTCAATTAAAAGATGTACTATGAAAGGGAACGCAGTCATACTCATAGCACCCCCAAGTGAAGCTAGAGCTGTAGCCCGACCCCTCATCCTTACGAACCAAGTCGATATCATCGTTGTCGCTACTAACCCAAAGGATCCTTGACCAATAGTTCTCAGAGCAGCAAAGCCAACATAAAGTTTCCACTTAGCGTCGACTCCACTCATCCAAATTGCTGCAAACCCCATCAAGATACATAGAATGGCTAATGTCCTTCTAGCGCCGAATCGATCGAGGGCCTTTCCTACGGCCACCATAAAGAAAGCTGCCGTCATAGATCCCGCCGTATAAAGACCAGAGAAAACCGTGCGAGACCAACCCATATCCTCAATCATAGGTTCCAGGAATATAGAAGCCACATAGGTTTGACCAGGCGCAGAAGTAAAGTGGGTGATACCTGCTACTGCAAGAATCACCCACCCATAGTAGAACGGTGTGGATGTTGCCCAACTCCCTATTCTTGAGTCGGATTCTGTCCCGTCCATAGGTTCCAAAGATTTCGTTCCTTATTGAATGAGTTAGTTGTCGAGACATCTAGTTTATCCAATCATGAAATGGTCTAAAACAAGGCGCTAGACAGAACTTCGTCGTATTCGAATACGATATCAATAACCAGTAAAGGAGTCTGAATCAATGAAAATCACGGATCTGAAAAGCTACTTAATGAAAATGAAGTGGGATGATCGTCCAGGAAGTGTCGAACCTCGAAACTTGGTCGAAAGAGAGTTCGTTTTCGTCCAGATAGATACTGATGAAGGCATTACCGGATGGGGAGAGATCACAAACTATCCGGGAAATATTGGAAACAGAGCAATACAGAAATTCACTACGGAAATAAAAGATTTCCTAGTTGGTAGGGATCGGACACGAATTAAGGAGATATGGGCTAGGACTTTTCAACTATTCGCCTACACAGGCACTCGGGGTGCAACGACAGCGGCGATTAGGAGTATGGTATCCACTGGTTTGAAGAGCCCGTACCTGTAGAAAGCTATCACGCCCTTCAGCAAGTCCGCGATAGCACCGCTGTCAGAATCAGCGTCGGCGAAAGACTTCATACAAGGTTTGAATTTATACCAATTTTTGAGAATAACTTGGCTAACTACGTCATGCCCGACGTTACTTGGACCGGAGGCATAACGGAACTTAAGAAAATCTCTACGATGGCAGAAGCTTATTACATTCCAGTATCCCCGCACGATGCAAGCGGACCAATAAACATAATGGCAGGAGCCCACGTTTCAGCAACGATTCCAAACTTCTACAAGTTAGAGCCCATGCGCTACGACCCGAGTGGCTACAACCCACTAATCGATGTTCCTTTAGATATTAGAAATGGAGATCTTTATTTATCAGAAAACCCAGGGCTAGGGATAAACCTGGATGAGGAATATTTGAGGGCAAACGCAGTGGCTGGATACGGAGATAAATAGCAATCGCCTAAGATGAGAACCAGTATCAATTTATGCCCAAGGAGGATTCCGCTACATTAACGAAATCTTCGGATCTGTTACAAGAGTTGAAGGTAGACAGATATGGGTCGATAACAGTTATTGAAACTTTCCCATTATTTATGGCCCACACATCGGTGCCTTTTTCTAGGGGAGCTCCGGTGGCCTTATTGTGGTGTAGCCAAAAAAAAGTACGTCTCCCACTTTTTACCTCTTCGACATTCTCCAAATACGCCTTAGGCCCCAAAGTGGTCAATTCCACCCCTTTGATACCTTCAATCTCGCTGGGAGGGCAATTTACGTTTAGGAGAAAGGGAGCCCCGTTATTTCCCTTTCCTAGGAGATTTGCCAATCCCGCACCTACTATCGCCGCAGGCCCATAGAGAACATCATCCACGTATTTTGAGGAGATCGCAATTGAATCAATTCCTCTGAAATAACCATGTAGAGCAGCTCCAAAAGTGCCTGAGTTAAATACGTCTAATCCCAAATTAGCGCCTTGATTAATTCCTGAAACTACGAGGTCAATACTTCCCTTACGAAGATGCTCTGCAGCCATAATTACGCAATCTGCAGGTGTTCCGCCGACAGTGTACGTTTCGCTCACCCCTTTGATTCGTGACTCCACAACTTCAATAGCTAGAGGTTTCACTAACGTCATGGAAGCTCCCGTTCCACTCTGATCTCTATCAGGCACAACTACAGTAACTTGGCCAACCCCCGTTAGAGATTCCGCCATGGCCCAAAGCCCGGGAGAATTAATGCCATCGTCATTTGTAAGGAGTATGTTTGAGGTCTTATCCATTACCGTCCTTTCTTCAGTTTCTTGAGATTGTTTATTCTCAGTCGAATTCTTTTTCACATACCATCTTCTAGAGTCAACATTTTTGCCCCTGGAGTCCAGATCAAAGTAAATCTCATAAATTCTTCCCCCCAACTGTACTCAACCTGTAGAAGTTTTTGTGCTCGGGTTGCCACCATCGGTGTTTTCTATCACCATAAGGAAACTTGTGATCATGCCAAACAAGAAGTATTTCGTTAATCTTATGCCACTCTTATCCTATAAAAAAAGAGGCCGGAATTGTCGAAAATTTCTCAGTAACAACATCAATCTGTTTCCCAAAAAATCTTCACGACAAGTGGGTACTTGCCATCAGCATATTATTTTCGTTGGTTCATCAATGCGCACTTACAACTGCATAGGCAGACATGTATACCTATCTGAGGATGGTAAAGAATGTAAATAGAAGTTATCTATTGGTGAACACCATATTTTCAACTAACCCGGGTTCCCACCTTGGAGGGCGTTTAAAAGTAAAACATCTCCTGATCGAACTTCATCTTTCACCGAATTTCTACAAGTCACCTATAGAAGGAACTCCATGCATCCCCTCAGCATTTTTCACCCCGTTTATGATAGCCAGTGAGGTACATCTAACTGTAGCGGCAATTAGTCGGTTGAAATTCTCTTGTGCTTCCTCGCTAGATCTGACTCCTGAAAAGTGGTCCCCAGTAGAAAGGGCGAACATCGTGTCCCCATCTCCAATCAAATGAGATGGCCTTACTGCCAAAGCAAGGCCATCGTGGGCACTGGAGGCTAGACGGCTAGCTTGGGCCTTGGTCAATTTCGCGTTGGTTGCAACAACGCCTATCGTGGTATTAGAACCAGGGCCCGGAATATTGTGTGCATCTCCAGATAAAAGTGCTTCCATTGAAGAGACCATACCGTTGTCTTCAGTTCGCGGGCCTGCTATAAGTTGTCCACTATCGGGGTCATGAACGCTACCTATGGCGTTTACCACCACCAATGCGCCAACCATTAAACCATTCCCAAGATGGCTCAATGACGTCCCTACTCCTCCCTTAACGGCTCTCTTAACACCGAATACCTTACCTACCGAAGCCCCTGTGCCAGCTCCGACAGATCCCTGCTCTATCGGTCCAGAAGATGCACTCTGGCATGCTTCATATCCGCTCTCTGGTCGAGGCCGTATCGAACCATTTCCCATACCTAGATCGAATATAATTGCTGACGAAACTATCGGGATCACATTTGAGCCAACTATTACTCCAATCCCTCGCTTCTCTAAATATTCCATTGCACCGTCTGCGGCAGCGAGGCCATAAGCGCTACCTCCACTGAGCATCACTGCGTTGACGGTTTCTACTCTCCTGTCAGGCGCGAGAATATCTGTTTCTCTAGTCCCCGGTGATGACCCCCTTACATCCACTCCCCCTACAGTTTGTGAGCCACAAAGCACTACGGTACACCCTGTCGCGGCTGTTCTATCTGTCCAATGGCCAACCGTTATGCCTGGAACATCTGTTATCCCTGAACTCATATATTAGTTCTCCAATTAAAAAGCCTCCGTATTTCTTTCAAAAATTGGAGACTGAACAAGCATCGATAAAAGCCATCGACGTCTAACTACGGCAAACTTAGGCGCATTCATATATTGTTTTCTAGACTCACAATCGCCGTACTGGGATCAGTTGAGGAGGGATATTCTAGCAGGGAAGACAAGTATTTGTTTTAGTCCGCTGATAAGAGAGATTCAACCTATATATAATCGCCCAATTAAATATTTTGGGAAACAATATGACTAACGCCAATTCAAACTACTCTACGGCTCATTTTATTGAAGATGTACAAAAAATAATGTCATCTGGAAATAATCGCTCTTCGATCGTGGAACAGATAGAATCTCTTTTAAAACGAGTGATTCTCCGAGACGATCTTCTTCAAGAATCCCTTAAGACAGAAATGGGCCATGGGAGGTACTCCTATACCTTTTTTAGAACGGAGGATGAATCCTTAGCAATAACAGCACCCGCTTTTTTACCCGGCCGGCCTACTCCGGTACACGATCACTTAACCGGGGGGTTATAAGAATCTATTCAGGTCAGCAAAAAACAACGCGTTACCTAAGAATCGACCATGGAGAGTCAGAAGGATCCGTAGAGTTGGAGCTTTACTCTGATGAAGTACTCACCAGGGGAGCAATGTATCCATTGATTCCACCAGATGACATTCATCGTATCGAAGCCCTCGGCGATCATCCTGGAATCTCCATTCACGTCCTTGGTATAGATCTCAGGCATCAAAAACGGCATATGTTCAATCCTGAGGACGGTACTGTCGAAGATTGGGACGGTGACAGCATGATGAGATAACCTTTTCACATACCGTTTGGCCACGCCTGCGTTAGCCACAAATTATTCTTGTCTATCACACTTGATTTTGCTATAATTGGGCATGCAAAAAGGCTTGATTTTTCCATCCCATATATTGACCATGATAATGGGGGATTCACCCCAGTTAGCACACCATTTGTCGGAGGCCTCTCAGTATAGGCATATGTCGCCTACCGGGGGGGGGTAAGAATGGATTTTTACACACAACACAAGAAGAGGCCGACCCTGAGGCAAAGGCTCGGCACCTAGACCGGGAGAGTCATTATGGCAACACTCAAACCTCAAGGGGACGAAGCGTACTCCGCAAGCGATATCCAAGTCCTTGAGGGTATGGAGGCAGTCCGCAAACGCCCCGGAATGTATATCGGCAGTCAAGATCAACGGGGGCTTCATCATCTTATCTATGAAATTGTTGACAATAGCGTCGACGAGTTTATGGCAGGTCACTGCTCAGCGGTTAGTGTCACTATTCGAGAAGATGGCTCGGTTATCGTTGAAGACGATGGCCGCGGCATTCCCGTAGATAAACACCCGACAACTGGCATGACGGCTCTAGAGACCGTGATGACAACCCTTCATGCCGGTGGAAAATTTGGGGGTAAGGCATATGCTGTGTCTGGCGGGCTCCACGGAGTGGGAGCATCCGTTGTCAATGCGCTATCAACTTGGTTAAGAGCCTCAGTTACCCGAGATGGAAACGTTTACAGACAAGAATATAGCCGTGGCAAATCAATGGGCGAAATGACCAGCGAATCTCTATCAAACGGAAGCTCCGGACACACTGGCACTGCCATTGAGTTTATGCCGGACACCGAGATCTTCAGCGAGCTAGTTTACGATTTCAGTACTCTTTCAAACCGTTTCAAAGAAATGGCTTATCTCAACAAGGGCCTTGAGATAACTTTTCGGAGCGAGTGGCACGCAAGTAGGTGGCCCAATGACGAGGTGACCTACTACTTTGACGGTGGAATATCCAGTTTCGTTCGAGGCCTAAACCAAAATAGGGGCGTGGTTCACGAAAACCCGATATACGTAGAAAAAGATTTTGAAGGAACCAAGGTCGAAGTGGCCCTTCAGTATAACGATTCATTCAGCGAGTTTGTGTACGCATTCGCAAACTGCATAAACACGGAAGACGGAGGAACCCACGTTACTGGATTCCGTTCGGCCTTGACACGCGTTCTAAACGACTACGGCCGAAAACAGAAACTATTCAAGGATACTGAACCAAATCTCTCAGGCGAAGATACCAGAGAAGGTGTGACTGCGGTCATTAGTGTCAAACTGAAAGACCCTCAGTTTGAGGGTCAAACGAAGAATAAACTAGGAAATCCTGAGGCGCGCACTCAAGTAGAAACCGTCCTTGGAGAGGCCTTGCAGATTTTTCTTGAAGATAATCCTAGAGAAGGCAAGGCAATCATAGACAAATGTATGACATCGCAGCGTGCCCGAGAGGCCGCAAGAAAGGCGCGAGATCTTATTATCAGAAAGAACGCCATGGACGGCGGAGGGTTGCCCGGAAAACTTGCCGATTGCTCAGAGAACAACCCCGAATTATGCGAGATATACCTAGTGGAGGGTGATTCCGCAGGGGGCACTGCCAAAATGGGTAGAGACAGGCGCTTCCAGGCCATACTACCCTTATGGGGAAAGATTCTTAACGTAGAAAAGGCAAGGACAGATAAAATCGTAGCCCATGACGCCATCAGGTCAATGATAACCGCCATTGGAGCGGGACTAGACGAGGACTTCGATCTTGAGAAACTCAGGTATCACAGAGTTATCATAATGTGCGACGCTGACGTAGACGGCTCACACATCAGAACACTTCTTCTGACGTTTTTCTATAGACACATGCCAGAACTTGTGGACCACGGACATCTCTACATCGCGCAACCACCTCTGTACAAGATAAGCGTCGGAAAGAAAGACGAATACGTCTACACGGAGGGACAGCGGGAAGAGGTTATGGAGCAACTGCAAAACAAACGCAGTGTGAACTTACAGCGCTACAAAGGACTTGGCGAAATGAATGCGGATCAGCTCTGGCACACCACCATGAACCCTGAAAGCCGAACATTACTGCAAGTGTCGGTTGATGATGCAGTCATGGCAGATGACACGTTCACCGTGCTTATGGGTGACGAGGTGGAACCAAGAAGAAATTTCATTCAGACCCACGCACTAGAAGTTGTGAACCTGGACGTGTAGCCATAGAATGAGATTTTTAGTGGTCGCGTAAAGAGTCTTCGTAGAGCCTAGTTGCGGAAGGACAATCTTTATCGGATTGTATGGCCTCCATCTACAATAATGCTTGCTCCTCTCACAAATGAGGCTTCATCAGAAGCAAGAAAAAATGCGGCAGAAACCACTTCCTCGGGAGTTCCTATTCTTTTCATTAAGTTAGCCTTGGCCGCTTTCTCAACGAAGCCGTGGAGACCTTTTGAGCCGGTCAGCTTCTCCCTTGCCTCTCCCCTGGAATGCCAACCGTCCGCCCCTATATATCTCCTGGGCTGATACAGTTAACCCTTATATTAAGATGCCCAAGGTCCATCGCATGACATTTTGTCATCTGTTGCAATGCACATTTTGAGGCGTTGTAAGGAAGTGAATCCGGTTGAGCGATAAAGCTGCTTATGGAGGCTATGTTAACAATAGAAGGTGATTTAGATTTCTTGAGGGCGCCCAAACAATGTTTTACGACGTTGGCAGCCCCTACCACGTTCACTCCGAATGCCTTCATCCCCGACGCTATCGTCGCGTCCTTGATGCTACCAAACACAAAAGCTCCTGCATCATTTACTACGATATCTATTCCATCCATATATTCCACTAAATTAGCCACGAGATCCCTAACACTATATTCAGAAGAAACATCGGTTTGTATAAATCGTGAGCGGCCCACAGTTTGATTTATAGTAGCTGCAATCAAATTGCCTTCTTTTTCCTGAATATCGGCAATTACGGCGGTAGCTCCTTCAGAGGCAAATCTCTCACATATGGCTCTCCTGATGCCAGCAGCGCCACCTGTCAGTAAAGCTCTTCTTGTTACAAGTCTCTCAGAAGGTTTCGACCTAAAACTCTAGAGTTCATATTGCTGACCTATAGCAAATCAATGATGACCCTTAACCTTTGTCAATCATCTTTTGTAAGGTGAAGTCACTACTGTTTACCCAGTTGAAATTCGATTCTTCTCTATCGGTAACTTTTGCTGCCTCTTCGATAACAAAGTCGGTGAGCAAAGAGGGAAAGACAACCACACCATTCAGATCAGCATGGACTACATCACCATGATTCACTAGCACCCCACCCACTTCAACTGGAACCATCGTTTCATCCAGGCCAAAATTGCCATGGGCTGGCACTGTGCCGACCGCAAACATGTGAAACCCCATATCATGAACTGTCTCCACATCCCTTACACCGCCATCTGTAACGAGTCCTACAGCACCAAGACGCTTAGCTACATTGGCCATACCATCTCCGAAATGGCATCCATGTAGAGGCCTAGGACCCACATCTTTAGCCACGATCACAACCGGAACTGACATCTCGTCAATCGCCCGAAGGCATCTATACCAAACGGACCTATCCCGAGGCTTACCTGTTGTTGTTGTGTTAAAAGTGGCGGTAACGGCCTGCCCAACCATGACACCTAAATCAGGGAATTGACACTTGATATTCCAACCCATGAATCCCTCAGTATTCAAGCGAGTTTCATGCATCTCTACCGCATTGGCGACGGTTGGTGTGTCGATATTTTTCAGATGCTCGAGTTGTGCTTCTGTAAGGACTTCCACAATTATGCTCCCTTATATGCTGATTGAATATCCCTAGTATCAATTCCACATGGAGGTAGAGAAATATCTTTCCCCTATATCATTAAAGATTGTCACTATATGCCCCAACTGAGCTTCTTCGGCCACGATTTTCGCTCCTAGAAGGTACGCTCCCGATGATTGCCCTGTGAATATACCCCTCCTGGCCATCAGTTTTGAGACGTCATATGCCTGCAAGACATCGATTTCTAGCATCCGATCAACCACCGACCTATCGAATGTTTTGGGAATTATATGACCTTCGCTGAGTGGTTTAAGGCCTTCCACTCCTGGCCATTCATCAAAATCAATGCAGACGACCTGTATAGATGGGTTACTCTCCTTAAGTCTCCGGCCAATGCCACTAATTGTGCCACCAGTACCTACACCACCAACAAAATGGGTTATAAATGGAGCCTGATCTAAGAGCTCTGCTCCCGTTGTCTCATAGTGAGCGAGCGGATTATTTAAATTGCTATACTGGTCACAATAAAAGTACTTACTAGGATCAGATTCATATCTTCGTTTTACCTCATAAAGAGCTTCGTCGTAGCCCTTCTGCGCGTCAGTGAATACTAGGTTCGCGCCATGTGCGACTAGACGCTTCTTTCGTTCCTCGCTAGCATTTTCTGGCATAACCAGCTCAACCTCATAACCAAGGACAGCTCCGATCATTGCGTATGCAATCCCTGCGTTACCAGAAGTGGCATCCAGAATGGTCTGGTCGGGGGTCAACTTACCTTCAATGATTGCTTCAGCGAGCATCCTAAGAACTGGTCTATCCTTAATCGAACCACCAGGGTTAAGTTGTTCATATTTCGCATAAATAGAAGACGCACCGATATCGCCGAGCTCAATAGGTATATCGAGTTTTACCAGAGGCGTGTTCCCAATGGCTTTCAATGCTGGGTATCTATCGATGAAATCCTGGATTTCCTGAGCGTATGGCAATTAGCTTTTCCAGCCTTTCTACGGGAAGCGGTCCAACGGATACAAAACTAAGGCATTATTTAATAATAAGCGAACCTGAGTATATATTGTGCCTACTTCACAGTCTAGCATTCTCATTCGACTCCCCTGTTCATAAAAATGACTAGACCAATACATAAGGATGCAGGACTGCTTGAGAGGCGTTGATTGCAGATATACCATGATCCTATAAAAATAACTTCAATTTTTCAGGCCATTGTATGAGTAATAGCTACACAAGAGACAGAATAAAAAAATTAAGAATTAAAATTGATCACCATAACCATCTCTATTTTGTAGAGAATTTACCTGTAATTAGTGATTCAGAATACGACCTGTTAATGCGGGAGCTCATAGTTTTAGAGTCTGATCACCCAGGTCTCGTAACACCTCAATCTCCTACTCAGCGAGTAGGAGGGAAGCTTTTAGATGGTTTCCAGGAAGTAGCACACGAGCTTCCTATGCTAAGTCTCGGAAACGCATTTAACAGCAACGAAATGCGCGCATGGCACAATCGAATATCAGGGATCTTGGAATCGAACGACTTTGCTATGTCATGTGAGCTTAAATTTGACGGACTAGCTGTTTCACTCTTATACGAAAATGGCCTCTTTATCAGAGGGGCTACTCGTGGCGATGGTACCACGGGTGAAAACGTTACTTTAAATCTGAAAACCATCCGTAGCATTCCCCTGTCACTTCATGGAGATATCCCCGACCGTTTCGAAGTAAGAGGTGAAGTGTATTTTCCGAAATCAGAATTTGAGCGATTTAACAGTTCTAGAGAAAAAAGCGGCCTTCAAAGCTACGCCAACCCAAGGAACACTGCAGCAGGATCATTAAGGCAGTTAGATCCTTCGGTCACATCAAAGCGACCCCTAGATATATTCATTTACAGCCTAGGGTGGGCGGAAGGAAACCTGCCTATGCCCGAGACACATGTAGGAACTTTAGGTTTGCTTAAAACGCTCGGATTTAAGATTAATCCTCATAATTTCCTAACGTCCGACTTACAAGAGGCAATTGATTTTTATGAGAACTGGACACAAGAACGTGAGAACCTAGACTACGAATGTGATGGAGTGGTCGTTAAAGTGGACCGATTGGACTATCAGCAACATCTGGGGTCAGTCGGCAGAGAACCCAGATGGGCCGTGGCCCATAAATTTCCGGCAACTCAGGCCACAACTAGGTTATTGGACATACGGGTAAACATAGGCAGGACAGGTACGATCAATCCTTACGCTGTTCTAGAGCCAGTAGAAGTTGGAGGAGTGACGGTTCGTCAGGCTACATTACATAATGAAGATTACATTTCATCTAAAGATTTACGAATAGGCGACCTCGTAGTAATCGAGAGAGCCGGTGAAGTCATCCCGCAAATCGTAAGAAGTAATGAATTACTTAGGGATGGATCAGAAAGTAAATTCGTCATGCCTTCCAAGTGCCCGAGCTGCGAAGAGCAGACAAGTAGAAACATTGATGAAGCCGCCCTTTACTGCACAAACACTTCGTGTCCAGCACAGCTCGTACGGATCGTAGAGCACTTTGTAAGCAAGTCGTCAATGGACATCGAAGGAATGGGTGGAAAACTAAGCGTAGCATTAATAAATAACGATCTTATTTTTGACGTCGCCGATATCTACACTCTCCAGAGAGAACACCTTCTAAGCATGGATCGGATGGCTGAAAGAAGTACATCCAACCTGTTGTATGCCATAGAGGACAGCAAGAAAAGACCTCTTTCTAGACTGCTGGTAGCACTTGGAATAAGACATGTGGGCATTGAAGTAGCCGATTCTCTTTCTGATAGATTCGGCGACATAGATTACTTAATAGCAGCCTCCAAAGAAGAACTGTTAGCCATTCCTGCCATCGGACCTAAAATTGTCCAGAGCGTTTCGGAATATTTCTCTTCCGATTCAAATATGAGAGTTCTGGACAAACTAAAGAAAGCAGGGGTCAATACAAAAAGCAGAGACAGCGAATCAAGTAGTCAGCCAATACAGCAGATTCTTGCAGGGTTACGCTTCGTAGTCACCGGAAGATTGGAGAACTTCAGCCGATCCGATATACAGGACTTAATCAAGCAACATGGAGGCTCAGTAAGTAGCAGTGTTTCCAGCCGTACAAATTACCTGGTAGCAGGAGATGATGCGGGATCCAAGCTTTCAGACGCGGCACGATTAGGAATTGTGATACTTACTGAAGATGACTTCAACGCAATGGTTGACCAACGACCGTTTTACGATGATGACGCTTAATCGTTAAAGATACGGAACAACTCCATTCAAAAATAGATCCATTTGCTTCCTCTGGTCAAATGAAGCAAATCTAAAAATTATTGTATTGGCCCCCTCAGACAAATAAGATACCGCTCGATGCGCAACTTCTTTAGGCGAGCCCCAAGGACCCCATCTCCCCCCCCATATATTCATACCATAATAAATATTTAGAAACCTATCAGCCTCATTAAATGCCTTTTCGCGATCATCTGATATGTTTACCGTCATATAAAATGTTTTTTCAATATTTTCGTAGTTTACCCCTGCATTTTCAGCATGTGCCCTTATTCGCCCTAGAGCATCAGCATATTCCTGAGGCGAATCCGAAATGGAAATGGCGCCGTCCCCAAGCAATACCCTCTCGTATTGTCATTCTAACCTAGAACGTCCATGGGCAGCGATCAAAACTGGTAC
>CAZZBP010000031.1:12442-21765 GCA_964652755.1 uncultured Dehalococcoidia bacterium | reverse complement strand
TTGAATCCTTCGACCCAGGTTCGAATCCTGGCCGGGCAGCCAACTCAACGTGGATCCCTATCTCTTTTGGAACTCCAAAATGTGGGCCATCCGGCGTTCAAGTTGTATACCAACCTTCAAATCTACATCTGAACCCTCGTTCACAGCCCTTTTTGCAGCGGCTACTACTTTCGGATCCATTTGAGTCAATACTTTTGCCAGTTCTTTAGACTTGTCCGTTAATTCTGAGAAGGCCACCACTCTATCTACCAATCCTATTTTTTTAGCTTGTTCGGAAAATATTAAACGATTCGTAAGAATAATATCCAAAGCATTAGAAGCCTTCACTAATCGAGCAATAGTTTGGGTCCCACCAGCAGCCGGAATCATGCCTAAAGCAACTTCAGGCATTCGGAATTTGCAATCATCTGATGCAATCCGTATATCGCATAGTGCGGCAATTTCGATGCCGGAACCAATTACGTATCCGTGTAGTGACGCAATGAGTGGTTTTTTAAGCTTCGTAAACAATCCCCAAAGATCTCGCTCCCACCTCACGGAACGGGCAATAACTTGCGAAGGGGCGGTTCCAAACTCCGTAAGATCTGCACCAGCACAAAATCCACGCTCTCCACCACCCTGAAGCACCCCCACTTTGGCGTTAGGATCATCTTGAAATAAACACAGGGTTTCAAATAGCTCGTCCCTCATTTGCACATTGAAGGCGTTAACCTGCCTGGGACGATTTAACGTCAAATGTGCAATCCCGTCCTCACACCGGTAATTAACTACTCGTTCAGTATCCCTCACGATTACTCACCAGTGTAGTCTGGGTCACGCTTGATTAAGAAAGATCTGATTCCTTCTGACCGATCTGTTGTGCTTTGCAAAATCACACTTAAATCCGCTTCTAAACCCATTCCTTGCTTCATCGTCATATCCATACCTGAGCTGACGGCTTCTTTAAGATATTTCGCAGCTATCGGGGCATGTTTAGAAATTGAGACAGCCAAATCCAACGCATAGTCAGCCACAGATCCAATACTTACGTATTGGACTAACCCCATCTCGGCCGCCTCTGTAGAATCAAATATACGGCCAGTCAAAATAAGTTCCAGTGCCCTTCCCTGCCCCACAATTCTCGGTAGTCTCTGAGTCCCACCATTAACTGGAATATACCCTAGACCTACTTGGGGCATCGAGAAAGTGCTCGAAACTGAGCAAACCCTAATATCACACGCTAGTGAGACTTCTAATCCCAAACCGTGAGCGCCTTTTTCAATGCCCGCTATGATTGGGATTTCTATCGTCGTCAAAATTTCCGATATCCCGTTTAGATTCAAATCTTCGCTGCTTTGGGAAAATCCCACAAATGCATCACTCTCGGAAGTGATCAGGACAACACGAACATCTGCACTCTCACGAATTGATTTGCACGTATCTTCCAGGGCCCACTTGAAACTCTCTAAATTGCATACCCTTGGCAAAATTAGTTTAGCTATTTTGTTGTTATGTATTAACTCACTCTCGACCATGACAAAAAGCTTCTCTTACAATTGATTATCCGTCTTAACACAAATTTATTTCGTTCACTTTAAATTATCTAATCAGTTCTAGAGTCAATTACCTCAACCATTTCATTCGGATTTTCATAACTTTCTGGATTAGATAAATAAACTACAATCTCTTTTCCAGATGCTAAAACTGGCGGCCCGAGTATCACCCCCCAAAGTCCTCCGATTTCACTCCCAATAACAATAGCAACCAGAATCACTAAAGGATGGACCTTCATCGCAAAACTTTGGATACGAGGAACAAGAATCGCGCCTTGCAAAGTTTGAACCCCGGTGTACAGAATTATCACCCAAATCACCTTTTCGGGCGAAGTCGAAAGCACTACAACCAAAGCTGGTAATGCCCCGAGCCAAGCACCAATAATCGGTACAAGTTCAAATATGCCTGCCACCGCCCCTAACAAGATCGAATATTCCACACTCAAAAGGTAAAGTCCGACAGAAATAACCACCCATACACCAGCAGCTAATGAGACTTGAGCCCGAACATAAGCACCTACCACCCTATTGAGGATTCTAAGAATGTGTACAACGTGAATCTGCATATTTACCGGAAAGCTTTCAATGAATGATTCTCTGATCTTTTCCCGGTCTTTGAGAAGATAAAAAACAAAAATGGGCACAACTACAAGACCAACAACAAGAGTGAGGGCGTGAACCGCGGCCAAGGCTGTGCGATTAATTATTCCGCGAAATGCTCCAACCAAGATCTGGCCGGCGTTCCCTAGCATATTATCAATTTCAAGCCGAATTTCCTCTGGAATATTGGAGGCATATTCTTGATTCCAACTTTCCACAGTACTTCTTGCATCGGTTATAAAGTCGGGCAACTTACCCAGCAGATCAGTCGACTGACGAAATAGCGGAGGCACAATAAGTACAAGAGCGCCGATTATCACGATAATTAATGCCAAATATATAATTGCAATTGAAACGCCTTTAGAAAGATTAGGATACCTATTACTGAACGGAAATAGCCGTTCCAGGGATATAACCAGTGGATACAAGATGTATGTAAGTACTATCCCGATAACAAAAGGGAAAAGTGCACCCTTGACCAGATACAGAACAAATATGATCACCCCACCTATAAAGAGGTAAAGGGAAATCCTTACAACTCTCTCAAGCGGAAACTCTATATTGTTACCATTTTGCAAATCTGTGGAATGCCCCCTAACACAAACAGTAAATTGACCACTTTCCTAAAACTTTTAAAATTATGTTTGGAAAAGATCCAATAGGCAACTAAACATATCCCCAGTCACAAATTAGTTCTGAGTGATTCAATAGCCCTTTTGTCTGGAATAGCTTGTACCCCACTTGCAGATACACTCATTCCTGCTGCGATAGAGGCGAAAATCGCGGACTCTATAGGGTCACTGGTTTCTGAAAAACGGATCAAGAACGCGGCAGTAAACACGTCGCCGGCTCCTGTTGGATCAATTTCTTTCACGTTAATCGCTTTTATTCGTGATTCTGACCCCCCATCGTAAACAGTGACTCCCCGACTTCCTTCTGTAACGATAAATAATGGCACCATACTGGCCCACCTCTCGATGTCACCATTAGAATGAATATCTTCTTTGGAACAGATAGCAATATCTACCTGAGTAAGTACATCATTTCCTTCCCAGTGTTTTCTAACAACCTCCCCATCCAAGTTAACCTCTCTTGTCCAGCCCTGAATCGAGGCGATTACCACCGATTTAGGAAAGACGGAGGCAATATCACTACCCACCTCTCCCATTAACGGACCCAAGTGAACCATTGGAATCGTTCTCCAGTGCAGGGGTACGTGATCGAGTCGAATCTCCTTAGCAAGATTACCAACATATTGTTTCCGAATTGAATAACCTGATTGATTCTGATATTCGTTCAGAAATCTCGTTGTGGCCTTGGAATGAACAATCTCGATATTCGAACCTGACATCTCTTTAGGAATTGTGAAATTTTCGTCACAGCTCGTCACAACTGAAGCCTTCAATCCCAGCCTCAGAGCAGTGACAGAACCGTAATATACAGAACCTCCGGGTACATATCGATACCCTATGTCATCCTCGGTAATGTATCCAATTACCAGATAATCTAGTTCCAGCAGATCTGCATCTGACATCGCAATTACCAACCATCAAGATATAATCCTATCGAATATTCAACGTGGCAGTATTACGACTCTTCGGCCCTCTCCAGTGCCGGAACTCTCGGTGTAAACATCGCCACTTTCTGAAAGGGTAATATGAACTAACCTTCTTTCCCTAGGATTCATGGGTTCAAGTTCAATGGAGCGACCAGTCTTAACTACTCGCTGCGCGACTCTATTAGCTAGATTACTAAGGGACTGACGCCTTCTGTCATCATATCCTTCCACATCAACCGAGAGGTTCGCTCTTTCTCCTGTTTTTCGACTTACAAGGAAACGCAACATGAATTGCAGTGACCGAAGAGTTTCACCCTTTCTACCTATAAGCAATCCGGAATCATCCCCCTCAATTTCAAACAAGGGCCCTCCCACTTCTTCACTCTCTGCCTGCCGTAGATTACACATAACGTCAACATCCATTAATGAAATCAGGTCATCGATAGTCTCTCTCGCTACCCTAATAACATCTGATGAAGAATCTGGATCCTTGGAGGAACTCAATGCTACTTTTGACACTTTTACTTTCGCAGGTTCACTGCCAATCCCAAAAACGCCGCTTTTCCCCCTGCTAATGACGTCTATTTCTACCTCGCCTCGGTCTACGTCGAGCTCTCTTAGGGCGATTTCTATCGCTTCCTCTACTGTCTTTCCTGTCATCTGTATTGTGTTCATCTTGCTCACTCTCCTCGAGCGTATGAGTCACGTTAGCAGCCATAGCTGCCTCAGGTCTCGCTGTTCGACTCTTTTTAAAATCAAGAATGTTTTTCAGAGGGTCCCACCCAGTGATAAAACCCTGGATAACTATACCGACAATGTTCGAAATTACCCAATAAAGCGCAAGGCCGCTTGGGAATTGCATCGAGAAAAACCCAAACATAAGAGGCATCATCCATAGCATCATGCGATTAGTTGAAGCCTGTCTTTCATCCGCAGCTGGCATTGATGTCATTTTTTGCATCAGAAACATAGAAATTCCGACCATAATCGGAAGTATGGGATATGGGTCTGGTCTGGCCAAGTCAAGCCACAGAAACCCACTATTTAGAGGTATAACATCTTGAACCATTGGAAGCCAGTGGTAAAGATTAGAAGAAAGGCCGACCAAATTTTCTGGAGTTGTAGGAACCGTCTGCAAAATGGCCTGATACAAACCTATCCAGATTGGCATTTGAATAAACATCGGTCCTAAACAACCGATTGGATTAACGCCTTGTTCTTTATAAAGCTTCATCGTTTCTTGGGACTGCTTTTGTTTGTCGTTGGAAAATCGCCCCTGTATCTCTTTGATCTTAGGTTGCAAGGCCGACATAGCCTTCATTTGCCTACTTTGCTTTACTGTCAAAGGCATCATTACGCCTCTGATTAAGATTGTGAATATCGCAATGGCGATGCCAAAATTACTAAACGCCAAGCTGTAAAGAAGCACCAGGGTATTTATCATCGGTTGGATGATAACGTTGCTCCATATTTGGCCAAAAACTTCCAATTTACATGCCCTCGAATATCACTGGTGTCAAATCACTCAGCATGAAGGAGACCAATCCTTTGGATTGGGATCATCGCCATCTTCTGCCTTATCTGAAAAATATGGAGAGTCCCATTTTTCATCAGGGTTTCCATTCTGTTTTATTATTAACGCTCTCACAGAATGATCCCTTGCGCTGAAATAAATTGTGTCTCCAAGGGAAACGATGGGTGATTCTATTTTTTCATCTATATCGCAACTACCCAATATCATGCCGGAGGACAGTTCGGCCACGCGAAGCTCACCGTCCCTAGAGCCAAATGCAATCATATCCGAAACTATTGCAGGAGAGCTGATGATCGGACCGTATTCTTCCGTTTCCCACCGCATCGAACCTGTTGATATTTCGAGAGCATAAATTTTTCCGTCCAATGAGGGTGCATATATGTATTCATCGGTCAAAACTGGTGTCGCCCAATACCAGTTGGAAGCTCCTGAAAATCTCCAATTTTCATCTCCTGAAAAGGCATCAATAGAATAAAATACGCTGTCGAAGGATCCCACGTATACGTTACCTTTGTGTAAAACTGGATTCGCGGCTACAGCTGCTCCTGTCTGAAATTTCCAGAGTTCTTTTCCGCTTTTCGCATCCAATGCGTAAACATTATGGTCTAAGGAGCTGAAAACCAATAAGTTATCCTCGACAGCCGCAGTTGACCATATACTGGCCTCAACCGAGAATTCCCATGCTTTCTCAAGTATCACAGTTTGTCCGTTCACATCTACATCGTAGGCATGCATGATGCCATCACTGGAACCGACAAATAACCTTCCTTGACTAAATACTGGTCCACCAACGAATTCATTTGCAACAGGCTCGGATTCCAATAGCCGGCCATCGTGAAGTGCAAATGCCTGCAGCTTACCATCATAAGAGGCTACGAATACTATATTTTCGTAAATTGCAGGGGTCCCATAAACCGCCCGTTTGTTCTCTTCCTTTTCTTCGACTCTAATCTTAACCGGGGGCCAGTTTTGCCTCCCGTTTTCCGGGTTAATCGATAGAACTTGTCCGTCCATACTTCCCATAATGAGAGCATCGTCCACTATGACACCACCAGACCAACCCTGGGGATTTGAAATGTGGGAGCATCCCATACTTGCAATCAGAACGAGACTCACTGACAACAAAAGAGCAAAACTTACTTTATGTCCAATCAACAGATTCACTTATCGCCAATTCCTTCACAAGTTAAATCAGTTACTTACAAGAGATCCAAACCCTGGTCCAGCTAATTAGATCAAGGTACGGGATCATAGCCTCTTGTCCCAAGAGGAGTGCACCGCATAAGCCTTCTAGAGGCAAAATATGTACCTCTCCAAGGGCCATATTTCTCAACAGCTTCGATCGAATAGACCGAACATGTAGGCATGTGCCTGCATACTCCAGGTATGAAAGGTGAAATTCCCTTTCTATAAATAGTTATCAGGTAAACTATCGACCTCTGGGAAATCCTTGTCATTATTCCAGCAATATTAAGAAACATTTTCAATTTTTTTCATGGAAATCCTTTTCGACGACAAGGCCAGCGGATAATAAGAGAGCGCTCATGGAATCTTGGATTCTACTGAATGTTGCTCTCGAAAGATTCTCTCGGGCAATAAAGACTATGTCATGTCCGTTTGAAATAGTGAATGATTTTGCGCTCTCTCTCATCCTTCTTTTGCACCTGTTACGTAGAACCGCGTTACCCACTCTACGCGAGACCACGAAGCCGCATCTGGACGATAGTTCAGTGTTGCCGTCTACCCTTGGGCTTACGATAAGCACTATATCTTGATCGGCCCAACTAGTACCTCTTCTTCGAACAGTGGCAAAGTCTTCACTTCTGGACAATTTTGCGAGTTTTTCATCCATCATTTACCAGTAGTCACGATGGATTTCTAATTAAAACACCCGCTTTCACTAGACTAACATTCATACAGCAGGCAACTCCACTTTCTCAACGAGAGTACAGGCATGATGACGTAGGCTGCCAAAATGTTTCAAACAGTCAGCTTGTGACGCCCTTTAAACATCCGTCGCTTTAGCACATTACGTCCACCCTTGGAACTCATGCGCAAACGGAACCCATGGACGCGTGCTCGCCTTCTTTTTCTAGGTTGATAGGTTCTTTTGGGCATACTTAAGCCTCACATGTTAACTAACAAAGTTTACTTTTGACCTAGATAGGTGTCAATTTAAAATTTCGCCTGATTTGTGATCTATGAGCAAAATCCACAATTACACGTCAGGGCGCCTTATTGTTGAATTACCCGATAAAGATAATCTTTTTAGGATTTTGGGCTTTCCATTAAAATAGTCGCTCCCATGTCTATATATTTATCACCTAATTTGTGATCATAGCTCCTAAAACTGATTCTTGTAGTAGTCCCTTCCAATTGATCCATTGAAGCGTTTAGTGGAACTGAAACCCCTATCAAGAGTTCTCCTTCTCTGATACTTTGTTTCAGGTTTTTGCACTCCATAGTAAATACCTCATTTGCGACTTATTGTTGGGCTTCGCTATGTGTTTCAGCTGGCATAAAAAATTCGAATTTCCCGGCCGGTTCATAGCCACGAATTTTCATTGGGGAAACGCCCTTACTCTCCAAGGCAGACCGAACTATCATTTTATTAAACACATGAATATCTTCGCTGCTTAAAAAATCATCGACCGGCATCCAAAGACACTCCGATATTTCTTCCTCTTGCATTGTAATATCTTCACTCAAGGCAGTAAGCCTAGCTACGAAATAGATGTCAGACTTTCCGTAACGATACCCATGCCAGTGCCGAAAACATACAAGGGCATCAAATTCTGTTCTTACTCCAGTTTCCTCTTCCACCTCTCTAACAGCCGCCTCTTCAAGATGTTCACCGGGTTGCAAAGCCCCGCCAGGCAGTTTATATGAAGGTCCGCGACCTCCCATTCTGTATCTTTCAGACACGACGAGAAGTTCTTGTCTCTTATTAAGAACCACACCACCAATCCCAATATAATGGGTGGCGTAAGGGGGAATAAATGCACCGTCTTCAATTCGTAGGGTCATCATGACATATCCGGACTCGGCATGATGGAATATGAAGCCTCTCTGTGCAGCAACCGGTACGATTGTAACGGTTTGATGAGGAATATTAAGCCATGCTACCTTTACTTCGGTTTCCTTCCATTGGACTATCGCCGAGTCGACTTGATGAGAAAACATATCCGGGTCTGCACTCAGTGATTTAGGTTCAATCACTGCCCCCCCAAAAGGGTTCATAGTCCATTTGAGTTCGGCCATCTTTAATCCTTAATCTAACACTCTATTCGTTAACGCCTCGAGTATATTGTCGACCTAAACAGTGAGCAACACCAAAGTATGCATTATATTTTTTCCTTTAGCTATAATGTCTTCAAATTGGCATGAGCGTGAATAGGAGAGACTCTTAATGAAACTTGTTCTGAAAGCCGGGCTTCTGATAGATGGCACGGGAACAACTACAGTATCAGAAGGGGCGGTTGTTATTGAAGGCGACCGGATTTCCAAAGTGTGTGCGCAAAGTGAATTACTTGAAAGCGATATATCTGGAGCCGAAATAATCCATAATCCAAATGGAACATTGATGCCCGGTTTCATAGAGATGCATTCACATATTCACTGCAGCGCGAGCACTGACGCTTACACACACATAACTACAGAGAGTAACGAGACTTTCCTGATGAGAGGAACTCAAGCAGTCAGAAGCGCGCTATCATCAGGGGTCACCACTATGAGAGATTTAGGCAGCCGCAATGAAGTCGTCTTCCCACTCAAAAAGGCGATCCAGGACGGGATCATTCCAGGACCTCGGTTTTTGGTTGCGGGCACTCCTATAACTACTACAGGAGGCCACTGCAACATGTTCGGTACAGAAGCTAACACTTCACATGAAGTCGTCCAAGCCATAAGACAACAATTTAAACTTGGAGCCGACCATATAAAAATTATGTCCACTGGTGGAGGATTTACCCCAGGAACAAATGTTAGGGCTCCTCAATACAGCTCAGAAGTCTTGCGCAGTGCAGTAGAAGACGCGGAACGCCTGGGTCTGAAGGTCGCTGCTCATTGCCATGCCGCTAAAGGTGTCGTCAATTGTGTG
>CAZZBP010000031.1:8939-12432 GCA_964652755.1 uncultured Dehalococcoidia bacterium | reverse complement strand
CCACCCTTGCCCTATCTCATCTTAACCGTATGAGAGGAAGAATTCCGATACCAGGTTCAGTCCCAACAAGCGACCCGGCTAGAAGGTTCGAAATTCTCCGCGACATGTGGGACCGTGGAGTGAAATTTGTTACTGGAATGGATTCTGGAATGACCAACGCAAATTTTGATGATTTCGCCTACATCCCTCAGGTTATGGTGGAAAAAATGGGAATCAGCCCCATCGAAGCAATTATCTGTTCGACAAGAACTTCTGCTGAATGTTTAGGCATGGAAAATGAAATTGGAACACTATCCGAAAATAAATCTGCCGACGTTTTAATAATAGATGGAGACCCTTCAGCAGATATAAAATTACTTCACAGCGTAGACACTATCGTGTCTCAAGGCAACGTAGTTAAGAAAGAAGGAATCCTTCTAACCTAAAGTGGTTTCCAGCTCAATTAATTCTGCAATCCTATTTATCCAAGGTCATTATGCTGCTAGCCTTAGCAATCATATAAATTGAACTGGTTTTATTTATGCCTAGTTGCTGCTGTGCTTGTCGCGTTATTTCGACCAACATTTTTTCCCCGAAGTCGCATTCTACCAACACTGCGTTTTCAGAGAAATGGACCTGAGAGACGGTTGCTTTTATCACATTTCTGGCGCTAAGTGCCGAAGGGACTTCGCCGCTCAGAATAACATCAGATGATCGTATAGAAAGAATGATTTTGCTTCCGATACTAGAACCTATATGCGATACAAGAAAATTTGTATCACCAACTGCAACCGCGGTGATGTGGTTTTCTAAGTCCTCAGATATGACAATACCTTCCAGAAAATTTTCAAACGAGTTGAAGTTAGACAGTTTTCTAACATCAGGATGCCCTAACAAGATATTCGGAGAACCCTCAGCAGCAACCGAGCCGTTAGAAAGAACTAGCACATGATCTGCGATAGCAATCACCTCAGACAAAGAATGAGAGACGTACAGTACTGGAATTCTCATTTCATTAGAAATCATCTTCAATTTTTGAATAATAAATCCTCTTGAGGGGGCGTCTATAGACGCTAAAGGCTCGTCTAAAAGCAATAGCTGTGGGGCTGATGCCAGTGACCTTGAGAGAGCAACCCTCTGCCGTTCGCCCCCAGATAGTGCTTTTGTATCTCTCTGGGAGAGGTGAGTGATACCCATCATTTCTATTAACTGACGTGGTGTGTACTTTCTCAGGTTTTTCGGCGTCAGGTTAAAACCGTATTCAATATTTTTCTCCACCGTTAAATGAGGGAAAAGACCCGATTCTTGGAGCACATACCCAATCCTTCTCTTTTCAGGAGCTAGATTTATATGTGAACTACTTGAAAAGAATGTGGTTCCAGATGTTGTTATTTCTCCATCATCTGGGACAGTGAACCCCGCTACACAGTTGAGAAGAGTTGTCTTCCCACTACCTGAAGGGCCATACACAGCTGTCACTCCCCCCGGTAATTGTGCATTACAACACAATTGAAAATCACCTCGCTTTAACCTAATATCGACCTTGACTTTCGACTCTCGCGGGTTCAAATAATGCTCCTGTTCCCTGAACGGGCTAGCAAGAAATTATGAACTCCAAGGGAAATTACGGCTAATAGAATAGAAACTGCAACAAGTTCAAAGGCTTTTCCGTTTTCACCCAACTGAACTTTCGCGAAAAGAGCGAGGGGAATAGTCTGCGTCCGTCCGGGAATATTGCCCGCCACTATTATGGTTGCTCCGAACTCACTCAAGGCCCGAACAAATCCCAAAAGCACGCCCGCAACTATCCCTTGGTAGGAGAGCGGTAATGTTACCGTGAAAAATGTTCTAAGTGGACCCGCTCCCAAGACCCTTGCAGAACGCTCTAGTTTCTCATCTACGTTCGCCATTGCCACTATTATGGAGCGGACCATTAATGGAAAAGAAACGATAGCCGCCGCCAAAGAGGCTGCAAACCATGTGAAGATAATATCAATGCCGAATGCTTTTTCCAAAAATGCCCCTACCGGACCTCTATCTCCAAAAGCAAGCAGCAATCCGTAACCTATAACTACCGGTGGGAGTGCAAGTGGAAGTGTAACAAGCACCTCTAAGAATAAGGTCCCTTTTATATTTTTGCGGCCTAGCAGCCATCCCACATAAAGGGCAAATGGAAAATTTACTAAGGTTGCAACAAGCGCCACTTTCAGTGTGAGGAGACTGATATCAACGATCATTAGTAAACGGCCATCAATTTGTCGAGTCCACCGTTAAGAAACCATGCTTTCTAAAAATACTGGCTACCTGTTCACTATAAAGAAAGTCAAAATAGTCTTCGGCAAGTGCTTTCTTGTTCGAGCCAACCACTATAGCAGCAGGATATGTAACTTGGGAATATGATGATTCCGGGATTAGGTTTTTTCCCAAAACACCTTTAGCCACAGCCAAATCAGTGCTGTATACAATCGCAGCGTCGACATTACCGGTCTGCACATACGCCAACGCTGCTCTGACATCAGCAGCATATATGAGGATGGAATATATTTTTTCCCACAGACCAATGTTCGATAAAGATTCTTTGGCGTACCTGCCTGCTGGGGCTAACTCAGGATCTGCGATCGCCACTCTTTTCATGGTAGCTAACTGTTCTATAAATTGAAGTTCCTCATAATCCCCTTCAGAAGAAACCGCAATAACCAGTAGGTTCCCAACAATGTCTCTGACAGAATGTGAAGCTACCTTATTACGCTCCACGAGAAAACTCATCGGACTTGGACCTGCCGATATGAAAACGTCTGCCGGCGCGCCGTTTGCGATTTCACCAGCCAAAGTCTGAGAGCCCGCAATATTGAAAATTAACTCTGCCCCAGACTGCTCTTCAAATGCATTCTCAGTCTCTAAGACAACGTTCGCCAGGCTTGCTGCTACGAAAATCAGGAGTTTATCGTCTTGTGCTTTTAGGTCACATCCAAGTAAAACTATGGAAATTAACACTAATATTGATAGGTTTTTGAGTGACGTTCTATGTGACATGACTGATAAACATGACAATAAATAATCGCTGAATTTTCGATCCTTACAATTTTGCTAATGTGCCAGCGTGCGTACTGTTCCGATTCATTACTTCTCCCATTTTAAAGCCTATCTTACAGGCGTGTTCTTGTTCCTAGAATTCCAGTTGTTTCAGAGTAGGCTGAATGCTATACTTGGGACATCTGAATATTTGTATTTTGGCTTTGAAAGTGGGGGTTCCCCACTTTCTTTGTTATAACGGGATATTAATTGCGGGAGGTGGCAAAAATTGAAGAGTGATTTCTTGGTCGCTTTAACGCAACTTGCCGCCGAGCGTAACTTGCCTCGAGATAAAGTCATGTCTGCCATCGAAGCGGCTCTGGTATCCGCTTTTAAAAAAGACAGTGTGACCGAAGGAAGAAACATATCCGTCCGCCTTGATCCTGGATCCGGAGATATCCGCGTAGACATCATTAAGACGGTAGTCGATATAGTTACTGAT
>CAZZBP010000031.1:0-8929 GCA_964652755.1 uncultured Dehalococcoidia bacterium | reverse complement strand
CCTCTGCAAGAAATTAGTGTGGCTGAAGCTCAGGCCAAGTTTAGAACTAACTCTGCTATAGGAGACACGATCGCCACTGAAGAGATCCCCAACAGTGCAGGTCGTATCGCAGCTCAGACGGCAAAACAAGTGGTTTTACAACGCCTTCGTGAGGCAGAGAGAGAGATTGTATTAGCAGAGTATGAAGGACGGGAAGGCGAAATCATAACTGTGACCATTCAACGAATTGAGCCAACGAAAATCGTTGTGGACACTGGTAGAACTGAAGCTATCCTGCCAATAAGCCAACAAGTTACTTCTGAGAGATACAGGCAAGGTTCAAAAGTAAAGGTATTACTTCAAACAATAGATAAAGAATCCGTAAAAGGACCGGAGCTTATTGTTTCAAGAACTGACGAGCTTTTACTTCGACGTCTGTTTGAGCAAGAAGTTCCAGAAATTTTTAATGGTGCGGTGGAGATTGTAGGAATAGCACGTGAAAGCGGTTCCCGCAGCAAGGTCGCGGTTAGAGCCCGTCAAGACGGTGTTGACCCAGTAGGATCATGCGTTGGCCTACGCGGCGTTCGCATTCAAAGTATTGTTAACGAACTTCAAGGCGAAAAGATAGATATCCTCGAATGGAGCAAAGACCCGAATAGGTTTATTGCAAACGCATTAAGCCCATCCCAAGTACACAGGGTTGACATAAACCAAGAAGAAGGCAATGCGATAGCAATTGTCCCAGATAGACATCTATCGCTCGCGATTGGGAAAGAAGGCCAAAACGCAAGGATGGCTGCAAAATAGGCTGGCTGGAAGGTGGACATAAAAAGTGACTTGGATGTGGATTTATCCAAGATGCCTAGAGTAACTCAACCTGACGTAGCAACAAAGCCTGTACTTCAAGAAGAACCTGCACCACCATCACTTGATGATGAGAGCCTTATCGAAACTGTCGCTGACTTTATAGACAGTGCTAGCAATATGGTCATCTCAGAGGAGCAACAACTAACCTCTGCTGCTTCCGTACCTGAAATAGATGAAGAAGCTCAATTGATAGCACTCATCGCGTCAGAAGAAAATCAGGAGGCAGCTCCAAGCCAAGAAGAACAATCAGAACCTGGCGATGAATTAACCGCTGAAGAAGAACTTCTCCTAATGGAAGAAGAGGAGAAAGAAGAGGAGAAAGAAGAGGAAGAAGACGATTCGTTTGGTTCGGATCTAACCAATGTCCCTGAGGATATATGGTCAATCCATCGCGCCGGTACTGGAGCCTCTCAAACAGGCGGAATGATTCGCTTCGCAGAGGACATTGAAGATCTCAAAGGAGGTGTCACTGCCAGAAGAGGGAAAAAGAGCCCTTCACAATCCAACAATCGGAACCGCCGCTCGAAGCCAGCCAGAAGGCGCCGTTGAATTCAACCCATAGCGGTTCATGGCAAAGCCTAAAGAGGTTCCCCAAAGGACGTGCTGGGTCTGCGGTAAAAAAGATAATAAAACAAGTCTCTACAGGTTGGTTTCAAATAAGTCACAGGAGCTTCAGTTTGACCTACTGGGGATAATGCCAGGAAGAGGCGCTTACTTATGCAAAGATCGCTCATGCCCAAGGGAATCTATCAAAAAAAGACGATTAGAATCTGCTTTACGTACCACGATTACCGACCCCTCATGGCTACGCTTTGTGGAAAAACTAGAGAATTTAAATTATTAGGAAATTAAGGACATATAGAGGATAAATGACGAGCAAACCATCAGAAGTAAGTCAAGCCCCCACTTCAGATAAACTCGACATACCATCCGTCATCATGGTCAGTGACCTTGCAGACATGATGGATGTAAATCCGGTTGAGGTGGTAAAAGGCCTTATGCGGGGCGGGTATATGTTCGCCGTTAATGACGTTATAGAACGTGATATCGCTTCTATCGTTGTGCAGCTTTTTGGTTTCCAGGCCAACGAAATCGAAAACGATTCCTCAGAAGCTGTTTCCTTAACCGTAGGAATAGAGGGCGAGGACCCAGATTCACTAATCAGCCGCCCGCCAGTTGTTACGATACTGGGACATGTAGATCACGGAAAAACTACCCTACTAGACAGGGTAAGAAAAACAAATGTTGTGGACGGTGAAGCAGGAGGAATCACGCAACACATTGCTGCTTATCAGATTGAGCACGATAACACTCCCATAACCTTCCTAGACACTCCTGGGCACGAAGCTTTTACAGCGATGAGAGCACGAGGTGCACAAGTAACAGATATCGCCATCCTTGTAGTGGCAGCAGATGACGGCGTCATGCCTCAAACTATAGAAGCAATTGATCATGCAAAAGCAGCTGACGTCCCTATTATCGTTGCAGTGACAAAAATAGATGTCCCCAATGCAAACGTAGAAAATGTTTATAGACAGTTATCAGAGCAGGAACTTCTCGTCGAGGCATGGGGAGGAGATGTAATAGCAGTCCCTCTATCTGGAATAACTGGGGAGGGAATATCTGAACTACTGGCCAACATACAGGTTGTTGCCGAGATAAGTGAGCTCAAGGCCAATCCAGATAGGACCGCCCGCGGTGTAGTGGTAGAAGCAAGGAAGGAGAGAAGCCGGGGGACTCTTGCGACCGTACTCGTGCAAACCGGGACACTTCATCAAGGTGACACAGTCGTGATGGGCGAAGTCTATGGTCGTATTAAAGCGATGTTCAACGATAAAGGACAACGCATTAAAGAAGCTGGACCTTCATCACCCATAGAGGTGATGGGAGTAAACGAAGTTCCCGAAGCAGGCGCAATTGTCAATACTGCAAAAAACGATCGCGACGCAAGAAAGATGGTAGAGGAGATACAGATTCAAAATAGCCGCAAGGCTATCACGCTCCAAGACTCTCATTCGCGGGGAGGGGCCGGAACAATCAGGCAGGTGGACTTGATAATTAAAACTGATGTTCAAGGCAGCATAGATGCTCTTAAGCACGCTTTAGACAACCTAAATTCTCAAGACACCCGCGTCAACATAATTCATATAGCAAGTGGAGGAATCACAGAGAGAGACATTCTTCTTGCAGTCGCCTCGGAGGCTGTGATAATCGGATTCAATAGCTTCCCAGAAGGCGGCGCTCAATCCCTGGCCAATCAAGAAAATATTGAGATCCGACATTACGAAGTCATTTATCATCTGATTGAGGACATTAACAAAGCCCTTGAAGGATTATTGGAACCGACTTATGAAGATGTCTACATAGGGAGGGCTGCCGTAAGGGCCGTTTTCAACCTGGGTAGACGGTCAAAAGTAGCGGGGATCTACGTAAACGACGGAAGAATTACACGAGATTCGATTATTCATGTTCTGAGGGGTGGCGAGGAGATATTCGTAGGATCTATTTCTAATTTGAAACACTTCAAGGACGACGTACGAGAGGTCGCTACGGGATTTGAGGGCGGCTTGACGGTTGAAGGCTACAATGACTTTGAGGAAGATGACGTTCTTGAAGCATATTCAGAACAGCGAGTTCAATAACTGGATTCTTATCGAATATTCTTAGACGCGATACGCCGCTCGCTAAGATACCTCGGAATTGCCTTATGTATGACAGGATGGACAGTGTTAATTCCCTACTAAAGAGAGAGATTAGTAGAGTAGTTCGTGACGAGGTGAAAGATCCCAGGCTGGCAAAACTAACCTCCATAGTCTCCGTTGAAACCTCTCGAAATCTTCAGACTGCCACGGTGTATGTATCAGTAATGGGTGAGCCTTCTGAAAAACGGAGAACAATAAAAGGCTTAAATTCCGCGACCGGTTTCATTCACAGGGTTCTTCGAAGAAGTTTAGACATTCGCTCAATCCCTAGAATAACATTTATTCTTGACGACTCCTTAGATAGGGCTGAAAAGATTTCTGAATTAATTGATTCAATCTCAAAAGGACAAGGTCTGCACCCGACGAAACCAGTTGAAAGGCACAATCAGTTTCTCACTAAATAGAACAACTCAAATGCGCACCACTTCAGAACCTTCCATGTGTACTGGGATAATCAATGTTGACAAGCCAACCGGGATCACATCAATGGATGTTATAAGAAAAATCCGAAAGGCTTCAGGATTACGCAGGGTTGGGCACGGAGGTACTTTAGACCCTAGAGCGACCGGTGTGATTCCAGTCGCAGTAGGTACCGCAACAAGACTACTAGAATATCTGTTGGATGGAAACAAGAGCTACATCGCAACAATTCAGCTTGGAATCCGGACTAACACATACGATTCGGAAGGGGTCATCACGGAATATTGCGATCCAGGGGAAATAGCTCAAGAACACATTACTGATACCTTATCGAACTTTCAAGGCGAGATAATGCAGACGCCACCAATGTATAGTGCAGTAAAAATTAAAGGGAAGCGATTATATGAACTAGCTCGAAAGGGAATAAGTGTTCAACGCAAATCTAGAAAAGTATCGATACACAACCTCTCTCTTCTCGAGTTCGAATCGCCCATGTTAAGAATCATAATTGAATGTGGTAAAGGGTTTTATGTACGTACTTTTGCAGATGATCTGGGACAGGTTTTGGGGTGTGGAGCATTTCTAAAAAGCCTTCGCAGATTATCATCCGGGCCCTTCCGAATCGAACAATCTACGAAACTTAAAAAGGTCTTGCTGGCATTTGAGGAAGGCAGGAGCTTTGAAATACTCCAGGAACCCGGAATCTGCATCGAAGAAGCCCAGCGCCTTGATCTTACGGAATTAGAGACTCAATTAGTTCGGGACGGCCGTCCCATCTCAGCCTCTGCCGATAAGAATCCGCATGAAGAATCGGGAATGGGAAGAGCATATAGTTCCGCTGGACATCTTTTAGCAGTTATGAGACATGACTTTGCTTCAAGCGAATGGCGACCGGAAAAGGTTTTCAATTAATAATCATTCGATCACAATATAATTGACTAGGTTAGATAACCAGCAGTAAAATAGTCGCTTGGAAGGTGACTATAGTGTCAGATTTCGCGATAGTACATACGGGCGGCAAGCAATACCGGGTCACGGCTGGAGATACTATAAGGGTCGAAAAACTTCCAGGTGATCAGGGAGATACGGTTACTCTGGATGATGTCAGGATGACGTCAATAGATGGAGAAGTTTCGATCGGCAACCCGGTCATTAGCGGTGCCTCCGTGACGGCAGAAGTGGTCGGTCAAGGAAAAGATAAGAAGATAATAGTTTTCAAATACAAGGCAAAGACCCGTTACCGAAGAAAGAAAGGTCACAGACAGCAGTACACCGACTTAAGGGTCACAGATATAACGTAGTAATCTACGCATCATAGGATCGCAAAGAGAAAACTAATGGCACATAAAAAAGGTGGCGGAAGCACAAGAAACGGCCGTGACAGTCAATCTAAGCGGCTGGGTGTTAAAAAACACGATACAGAATTCGTAACTGCCGGATCAATCCTGGTAAGGCAGCGGGGAACAAGAATTCACGCTGGTAATAACGTAGGACTCGGTAGGGACCATACTTTGTTCTCACTCATAGACGGTAATGTTAAATATGAGCACTTTGCAGGTGGAAAAAAGCATGCGAGCGTTTATCCAAATTTGGTATAAATTATGAAAACAGACATACATCCAACTTACCACCAAGAAGCGCAGGTCGTATGCTCATGCGGACATACCTTTATAACAGGGGCGACTAAAGCTGAATTAAGAGTGGAAATCTGTTCAAATTGCCATCCGTTTTTCACAGGTGAGCAACGTATAGTAGACACGGAAGGGCGCGTAGAGCGCCTCAAGAGGCGATTCAACCTAGAATAAAAATTTTAAATGAAATGATCGCATAAAAAAGGTGAGAATTTCTCACCTTTTTTTATGCCTCACAAGATACATGAGCAAATCTAAAACGACATATGGAGGCCAAGCGGTTCTTGAAGGAGTTATGATCAGAGGTGCAAGAAACGTTACAGTTTCTGTTCGCACTCCTTCAGGGCAAATTCGAACACGGAATAAGCCGATCAATAAAGCCTTCACAGGTCGATTCCGACGAATGCCACTGATTAGGGGCGTTCTTGCTCTCTCAGAGACCCTATATCTAGGTATGGATTCCCTTGCATATTCAGCAAGCATCGCAACTGAGGAGGAAGAGGAGCAAGAGCTTAGTAAATGGTCGATTGGTTCAATGATCGCCTTCTCTGTTGCAATCGCTATAGGTCTATTTTTTCTGCTCCCCGTTATTGCGAGCAAACCGTTCGAAGGAATTGGAGAGTCACATCTCATTAGTAATGTAGCTGAGGGTTTGATTCGCCTAACAATATTTTTTATATATATAGTCTCAATCGGATTCATGTCAGATATTCGACGTGTTTATATGTATCACGGGGCAGAGCACATGACCGTACACGCCAGGGAAATGGGTGATCCCTTGATACCAAGCGCGATAAGGAAATACCCCACAGCTCACCCGAGATGCGGGACCGCTTTTTTATTGACCGTAATGGTGGTCGCTATATTAATATTCAGTCTAATTCCCAGAGATCCGCTTTGGTGGCTAATAACATCAAGGATTATTTTTTTACCGGTAATCGCGTCCATCAGTTATGAAATTATCCGCGCCAGTGGTCAATATGCGGACAATATAGCGGTGAGATTAATAACGGCGCCTAGTATTTGGCTTCAAGGATTAACCACCAAGCAGCCTGATGATAGCCAGATAGAAGTGGCAGTTGCAGCAATGACAGGAGCAATAGAGGCGGACACTGAAAGTGCTCATTTGAAACTCTAACCATTCCTACGAGCCTGAAGAACTTTCCAAACATCCTCAGGGGTCATATCGTTTGCGGCTAGCAAGACTAGCGAATGGTAAATCAAATCTCCTAACTCCTCCGCAAGATCATCGTTCCGAGAGGTAACACCTGCAATGGCGGCCTCTCCCGCCTCCTCGATAACCTTCTGAGCTACTCGATTTACATCTCCTTCAAGTAACGTGCTTGTATAGCTACCAGATCTAGGCTCGAGCTTACGGCGAAGTATAATAGAAAACAACTCATCTATAACTTTGGATTCATCTTTTGAATATTCAAATTTCATTTGTTTTGTGACTTCATACTGGAAACAAGTTTCTGACCCGGTATGACATGCCGGGCCATCCGGTAAAACCCTAAGTAGTATTGCATCGCCATCACAATCTAAAAGGGCCGATTGTAATCTGAGATAGTTGCCCGAAGTAGATCCTTTGTGCCAAAGTTCGGATCTGCTTCTACTGAAGAACCAAACGTTTCCAGTGTCCCAGGTTCTCTTTATCGATTCTTCATTCATATATCCAAGCATAAGCACTTCACCAGTCTCAGCATGCTGGGCAATGGCAGTTACAAGACCTCTAGAATCTAACTTTATTGCATTCAAGGATTCCTCCGTTATTTAGGCATAGGTCTAATTGAAATGCCTCTCGAACCCAAGTATTTCTTAGCCTCAGCAATAGTGTAGGTACCAAAATGGAATATGCTAGCGGCAAGCACTGCGTCCGCTTTCGCTTTGTCAAACGCCTCTTGAAGGTGTCTGAGGTTGCCTGCCCCTCCACTTGCTATGACTGGAACATTGACGGATTCCGAAACCATGCGAATCAGCTCCAGGTCGTATCCATCCTCATGCCCATCCTTATCCATACTGGTTAAGAGAATTTCACCTGCTCCCAGATCCGATACTTTTCTTGCCCATCTTATTGCATCAATTCCAGTAGGTTTTCTTCCACCATGAGTGAAAACTTCCCACTTCGTACCAGCATCTATCAAAACATCCGTTTGTTCATAATTTGGATCATAATCTAAAGATCGGTTCCCTCGGATTCTTCTTGCGTCAATAGCAACTACTATGCATTGAGTTCCGAATTTCGAAGAAGCGTCGTCTATCACCGAGGGATCATTAAGCGCGGCTGTGTTAAGGGACACTTTATCTGCACCAGCTTCTAACATTCTTCTTACGTTACCTACGTTTCGAATCCCACCACCCACTGTGAGCGGTATAAATACCCGATCTGATACATCTTCCACTACGCTAACCATGGTATCTCGTGCATCTGAAGAGGCTGTGATGTCAAGAATAACCAGTTCGTCTGCACCCTCTTCGTTGTACCTAGAGGCGAGTTCGGCAGGATCACCTGCATCCCGTATGTTTACAAAACTTATTCCCTTAACGACACGGCCTCTATCGACATCTAGGCAAGGAATAATTCTCTTGGTCAACATAGCTTGTAACTACTTGTAAATCAGTCCTACTTTCTCAACAACAGCATATATGCCATGTCGGAAAGATCGTGACGCATATAAAAACGCAATCCAATTTTCTCTGCCATAGACCTACATTTTTCTGGGGTGATCCTCTTACTTTGAATCGGTCCAGGTCCCTCAAAGTCTTTATGCCATTCAATAAGAGCAAGCCAGCCACCCTTTTTGAGTGCCCTCAATATCTCTTCAAGTATTCTCTCTGGTTTGGTCGATGACTGTACAAAAAATGAAGCCATGGCACCATCAATACTCTCGTCCTTTAAAGGCAACACTGACTCGTCGGAAATACGGGAAGCTTTAACATTAGTCAGCCTAATATTTTTGAGTTGTCTCCTTGTCACCGTGAGATTCTTTTTCACAGTATCAAGTGCGGTCACCTTACCTCTATAAACAAGCTTACCCAGGGGAACGGAAAGTGTACCTTCGCCGCAGTAAACATCCGCGATTTCATGGTAGGGCATAGCCGGAAGTAATGACATAATGTGGTAAATATCCAAGTCACCCGGCTCGGGACGTATTTGTCGATCGTTTTTCGTCGTGGTTGTCGAAGACATTAGTGAACCATCCCTGTAATCTTATAACTTGTCAATTTATCGCATCTAATGCCGAGCGCAGATCCAGATCGCCAGTGTAGATCGCTCTTCCTACTATTGCAGCCTCGACACCGATCTTATCTACCGCTAGCAAGCTTTCC
>CAZZBP010000030.1:0-21886 GCA_964652755.1 uncultured Dehalococcoidia bacterium | reverse complement strand
AGCTTCAGTCACTTGGTATGTCTATTCTTCGATCCGACGAGAGGTGCACGGCCCATGTTTCAAGAATTTCGTTAAATTGATCTATTTCTGACATAAGTTGCAATTAGGCATTTAGGTTAACGACGTAAACTTTCCTGATTTATAAGCTCATGACTAATTACCAGACTGCTAAGAAAAAGTTCGGCCAGCATTTTTTATATGATCAGGGCGTTATCCGTCGGATTCTTAGTAACGCCGATTTGAGAAAAAATGATCGAGTTCTTGAAATTGGACCAGGCAGGGGACATTTGACCCGAAGCCTTTCAGAATCTGGAGCGATTGTTACTGCGATCGAAATTGATGATAAGTTAATTTCCGGCCCCCTTCTCGAATTAGGTAAAAAAATCAATGTAGAGATTGTCCACGGGGATGCATTGAATTTACCGGACTCGAAAATGTTTGATACTGAAGGAAGCTATAAACTTGTGGCGAATCTTCCTTATAACGTCGGAAGCAGAGTCCTCAGAAATATTGTATGTGGACCAAATCCACCTGACGTATCTGTGGTCATGCTGCAACGAGAAGTTTCAAGTAATTTGACTTCGGCAGATGGAAAGATGGGGATTCTTGGTGCAGTAATCGGTGCCTTCGCAACGGTTAATCAGGTATTTTTGGTAAAGCCATCATCGTTCAGGCCTCCACCGAAGGTCATGTCGAGTGTAATTAAACTGGAAGCCATAAAGCCTCCGAAAGTACCGGTTTCCCGTTCCCCCGTGTATTTTGATTTTGTAGTGAAGGGGTTCTCATCACCCCGAAAGCAGATTCATAACTCCTTATCCGGCGGACTAGCCGCAAGTTCTGATCGTGTCAAAGGTACATTGTTAAAGTGTGATATTGACCCTGAAAGGCGGGCTGAGACCCTATCTGTAAATGAGTGGGTCGATTTGTTTGAGACGGCGAGTGTTGAAGGCTACGTAGGAGACTTACAGCCGAACAAGTAGCAACAAATGCACCGGTAACAAAGACTCAAATGACCACTATCAAAGCGAAAGCTTTTGCAAAACTTAACCTCACCCTTGAAGTTCTTGGTAAAAGAAATGATGGGTTTCACGAAATTAACAGCATAATGCAAACTATATCTCTGGCTGATCACATTGAAGTGACAGCTGCACGGGAACTTTCTCTGGAATGTGATTTGCCGTCTCTAAATAACAATGAAAATCTCGCTATGCGTGCGGCCTGTTTAATCAGGGAAAGCCTCAATATAAAGTACGGGGCGCAGATAAGAATTTCAAAGCAAATTCCGTTAGCGTCAGGACTTGGAGGTGGAAGCAGTGACGCCGTTGTTGTCCTCAAGCTTCTAAGGAGACTATGGGATTTAGAACTTACTGACACTGATCTTCTTAAAATGGTAGCCGGAATCGGCTCGGACCTACCGTTTTTCGTCAACGGGGGAACCGCGATGGTCCAAGGTAAAGGCGAGCGTGTTAGGCAGATTCCAAATAACAAATCCACATTTTTTGTCGTCGTCGTGCCTGAACTAGACATGCAGAATAAAACTAAGGAAATGTATTCTAAACTCGACCTAAGTGATTTTACTAATGGAGGATTGAGTCGAAAATTGGAGGCAAGGATTCGTGGGGGTGGAGACATACCGGACCAGCTGCTTCATAATGCCTTTCAGGATGTATTGTTAAGAACCGTTCCTTCGGTCAGAAAAAGTTATGAGGCATTGCAAGCTGTGGGAAGAGAAGAGATTCATCTCACTGGTAGCGGTCCCGCCCTTTTTTCGCGTGTATCAGGTCAAGATTCAGGTAGAGCAATTCAGCTTCTTCTTCAATACCGACACGGTGAAAACTCATTTGTGGTGGAATCTGCTCCAGGTAATTGTTATCCAGAATGAACACCTTAGTGGCGGGAGCAGCGACCGGATTATTACTAGCTTCTTTCCTAGTCACATTTTTCTGCATAGCGCTGTACGCAATGTATCGCAATAGAAGCCGATTCGCTATCGGATTATTGGACGATAAGTCGCCGTCGAGAATCATTTTTCCATTCGTGGTTCTTGTTAATCCCAGCGCCGCCGCAGGCGGGATAGTTTTCGCGTACCTTTTCCTCGTATTGGAAAAAAACTTTCCCTACAACGGCCTTGCAAGCCCTAATCTGATTTACACGAGCTTAGTGCTTTTTATATCTGTTTCCATGATTATCCCTTTGATTCTCTTGGCGAAAAATTATTGGATTCATTTGGTTAGTATGGCCGTTATTTTCGCTTTGCTGTTCGGGTGGCTGATCCCGTATTTATCAATTTGATTTTGACGCTTTGCGCAGCATTAAATAGAATTTAATGTTGGGCGGTAAAAGCAAGTGTTTAAAATTGACCTTCATGTTCATACAGTTCTAGGAAGCAGCGACAGTGGGCTTTCACCAGCACAGCTTGTAGAAGAAGCTTTGCGAATAGGTTTGGATGGAGTTTGCCTGGCAGAACACGGCGGCGGGTGGAATCAATCGATGATCGATAGGGAATTTGGAAACTCTCCTATTACAGTGGTAACGGCTTTGGAGGTTAGTACTGAACTCGGCCATGTCATTGCACTTGGCCTCAACAGCCACGCGGCCGGGATACATAAAATCGATGTACTTCGTAGGGTAGTAGATGATGAAGGCGGATTCCTTATTTCGGCGCATCCTTTGCGCAACTTTTTCAACAGCCCGCCCTATAATGTTAATTTGTTATACAGGGGATGGAAGCATGCCCCAACGACAGCTGTAGAAGCCAGTAAACATGAGCTATTTTCATATGTTGATTTCATTGAAGTTACGAATGGAGCTAACAGCGATCAGGAGAATCGATTCACCCTTGAAATAGCTACCGTGCTTGGAAAACTTGGTACCGGAGGGAGTGATTCCCATTCGGTTCAGGGAATCGGAAAGAGCTTGACAGTGTTTGAGGATGAAATTTCCGATGAGAGAGACCTCATTGAATCGATGACTGCTGGACGCTTTTTCCCCGCGGAAGGGCTCAACGTCGGGTTGTTAAAGCAGTTCAACATAGATTGACTCCTTCCTTATAGCCAAGCGAACCAGACCCCAAACGTTTATTTACTAAAATATTGCCCTGTATTCCGCTTTCATTTCCCGAGGGCTGGGTATTAGGCTTTTTCGGCACCTCATTAAAGCTGTTTTCTGTCTGCAATTTCGTGCGAAAGGTCTTTGGCAAAATAGATGCTGGCTTCTATATTTGGGACGGCTACGCGTCCACTGAATACACCGGAACAGGTGGATAAAGTTGTGTCAGATATTTCAACTTTCATGGATGAAGAATCCTTTAACACGGCGGTTGACGTCTTCTCATCGCTACGACCTCCCGATCAAGCGGACGTAATGGCAAAGCTACGGCGAATTGATCAAGTCAAGTTACTATCTTGGCTTACCCCTAAGAAATTGGGGATGATAGTTGAAGAACTTGAACCCGATGATGTGATAGAAATTTCGAAAGATCTTGACGTTAATCATCTGTCGCAAGTGTTGGATGAAATTAATCCTGCTGTGGCGGCCGATGTTTTACGAGAACTTCCCCACGAAGCTCGTACCGAAACTCTTTCTACTATGAAGGAAGCGCAAGAAGTCCTACCTCTAATAGATTATGAGGACGATGATGCGGGAGGATTGATGACTCCCGAATTCGTTTCACTATCAGAAAGTATGACTGTGTCTCAAGCTATGGATTTTGTTCGGCGATCAAGCTCCAGTATTGACATAAATGAAGTTTCTTTCATTCTAGTGGTAGATGACGGTAACGTTCTGAAGGGTGGACTCAACGTGTCCAGACTCGTCGCTTCAGATCCATCTGAATTTATCTCTGAGGTGATGTTTCCAAATGTAATTTCCGTATCTGCTGGAACGGATCAAGAAGAATGCGCTCTTATTATGGAAAAATACAATCTACTCACCCTTCCGGTTACAGATTCTGCCGGAAGATTGGAAGGGATTGTGAAAATTGAAGACATGATATATGTCTTTCAAGAGGAAGCCACAGAAGATATGTACAGGATGGTGGGGGTGAGCGATGAGGAGAAGATCCTGGGTCCTTTCTGGAAATCAGTAAGGGGGAGACTTCCGTGGCTTTGTGTAAACCTCGCTACAGCGGGCGTTGCTGCTGTGGTTATAACTATCTTCCAATCTACTCTTGCGCAAGTTGTTACCTTGGCTGTTTTCTTGCCTGTAATCGCCGGGCAAGGTGGAATCGTTGGAACCCAGACCCTCACTCTTGTCGTGAGGTCTATGGCACTTGGAGAGATAAGTACTTCTAACGCTAAGCAACTTTTGGCAAAGGAGCTCGGTCTGGGTTTGGTGCATGGACTCATATTGGGTATTTTGGCTGGACTAGTCGCATACATATGGCATGGAAATCAATATCTTGCACTAGTGGTTGGATTGGCAATGCTGGGTAACCTTGTGATAGCGGGAGTCAGTGGAGTAGTACTACCCCTCGGCTTACGTGCTGTGAAAGTAGACCCCGCCTTGGCTTCCGCGGTTGTTGTAACAACGGTGACGGATGTGGTGGGATTTCTAATTTATCTTGGACTGGCTACCGTGGCAATTGGGTTAATCGCGGGAAATTTTTAAGCCAACGCAAATGCTCGCATCGTCTCTAAAATCTTGTTTTGTAGGGGCCGCGAGATTTTCAAAATAGCCACGGAAACAGGAAAAGTTAGGAGAGAGACCATATACCCCCCAATTATGTCCCCAGGATAGTGGACCCCGACATATACTCGGGCTAGTGAAATCGTAATCGACATCCCCAGCAATAATAGACCGGTGGATTTAACCCTACTGAAAAAAAATGGCAAAGCTATTCCGAAGGTGCCGGCTGCTGTGTTTGATGGAAAGGATGAATCGGTTGGAGCGTAAAAGATGAGGGTCACCTCGTTAGAAGTGAATGGCCTTTCTCTGAAAAACAGCTGGTTGATTATTAGAATTGAAAGACTTGCTATTGCCATATGAACAATGGATGCGATAACAGTACGTTGCTTATGTGCTCTTTTCTCGCTATTACCTGAATCTAACCATGAATAATATAGAATCAACCCCATCCCTACTGGGATTAGGTAATCGCTCGCTAGTATGGAAAACAGTTTGTCTATTGCGTTTGATTGGCCAGCAAGGCCGTTGATTATTTCAAATAACGCAAGATCGACTTTCTCCAATAGGTCCATTGGCTTCGGTATACTCCAATCAGAGTGTCTGATTTCAGCGAGTTCAAGCTGACCTTTTCGTAAATATTATTTTCTTGACGTGCCTTTGATCTGAATGAACAAATTGCCGATGTAAACAAGAATGAACAAAAAGCGGAAACAAAAAATAGGATCGCCTGTTCGTTTGCATCCAACCCGCCCGATGAGTCGTCAATATTTCTCTCATCGCTAAGGAAAAAGAGCATTGCAGAACATACTAAAAGACTGAATCCGAAGAAATAACCGTAGACTGATTTCGCGAAAAACCTGAGATTGGTAAGTTTGGACGAAATTGTAGCTATTTGCAATACACCTACACAGGCGATAAAGCAGCAAAGAAAGTAATCAAGAGCAAAGCTGTACGTCACGGGATGGCTACTCGAAAGTGTTTAAAAAATGAAGGACAAACACTAGTTAAATGGAGATTGATGTGCACCAACTCTCATACTTGGGATTATTCCCTCTAATAGATTCTTGATATACCTCGTTAATCTTGGTGGTAATGGGGCCGGTTTCTCCAGAGCCAATCACTCTATTGTCCAGTTCACCTACTGCTTGGATGTGGGCGGCTGTTCCTGTCAGGAATACTTCGTCAGCGAAATAGAGTTCGCTCCTTCGTATTCTCGTTTCCACTACTTCTGTGCCAACTTCTTGTCTAGCGATTTCGATTGCAGAGTCTCTGGTGATTCCAGTTAGGTTATTGTCTGATACGGGAGGAGTATAAAGCACTCCATTGTTTATCATGAACAGGTTTTCCCCTGACCCCTCAGATACAAAACCGTCCTGAGTGAGCATTATCGCCTCATCAAAACCTGCTAGAGTTGCTTCTGTTTTGGCCAGTATGCCGTTAACATACGTGCCTGAAATCTTCAGCCTGGGGGGTACGTTCGTGTCGTCAACTCGCCTCCACGATGATGTACAACACCGTAGCGCCCCGTCGGTGTCTAGGTATTCACCGAAGGGAACCATTATCAACGTAAAATCACTCTCAATTTCTTGGAGTTTCAAGTTCGCCACTAATTCTTCACTTTTATAGGCGAGCGGTCGGATATACAGGTCTTGCTCGTAACCACTCTTTTTGACTAAATCCAGGGTGATTTCACAAAGATCATCCACTGAATACGGTATATCCAGCATCAACATATCGCATCCTTGTAAGAGACGCTCGTAGTGCTCTTTTATTCTAAAAATAAAGAGTTGGTTTTTTGATTCGTTCCAATTTCCTCGAATTCCTTCGAATACGGCTGTTCCATAGTGGAGAGCATGGGTCATTACATTAACCCGAGCCTCCTCGATTGGGACTACGTCTCCCTTGAAAAATGCGAGGGCTTTCGGCATATTTGATCTCCTTAGTGGAAATGAAAAATTCTAGACAATTATAACCAGCAATTGTTTTCAGAATCCCGCAAAAGGTCAGTAAACTTGACATTTGCGATCTAATCCTAACTCCTCAAAGACTTATGCAGGGAACCTTATATCATCTCCTCGGGCCAATTCAGCATAATAACCGTGACCGATTCCCCGGGTTCTTTGACAGGCACGTCCTCTGGGCATATTGCCAGGCCGTCGGCGTACGCCATGGAAGTCAGTATATTTGATTCCTGAGACCCACTTGTGGTGGCTGTATATGACCCTGCTTCATTTGCAATCTTTACTCGCGCATAAACCCGCCTGCCATCGTGATTAAAGATATGATCAGTGAGGGTCGCTTCTATGGTCGGTCTCAAGGAAGATTTCTTTCCGAGCATCTTACGTATAGCTGGTCTACAAAATTGTTCAAATGCGACCATACTGCTAACGGGATTTCCTGGAAGACCAATTAAAGGGGTAACTTTAGCTGATTTCTCGTCGTTAAGAACACCAAATGCAAGGGGCTTGGCTGGTCTCATTCTGATAGACCAAAAGTTGAGAATTCCCCTAGAAGCTAACGCGTCCTTAACGACGTCATAATCTCCTTTAGACACCCCGGCGGAAGTGATCACAAGATCACTATTAATGGCCTCACTAATTTTCTTATCTAATTGGAAGAGATTATCTTTGACGATTCCAAAAGGCTTGGGAATTCCACCGGCAGCGATCACAGAGGCGATCAATCCACTTGTGTTGCTATCATATATTTTGCCAGGTTCTAACGATAAGCCTGGTTCAATTAATTCGTCACCCGTAGATAATATTGCAACTTCGGGTTTTCGATAAACATTGATAGTATCTCGCCCCAAAGAGGCAAGTACCGCGATGGTAGACGGATTGATTAGTGTTCCTGCCTGAAGTACCTTTTGGTCGATAGTCACATCTCCACCAGCTAATCGGATATCGCTTCCAGGCTTTACTGGTGACCTAATGCCGATATCCCTAAGTCCCGACTCGTCAAACAGTTCAGATTCGGTAGTTTCTTCAAATGGAACGACAGAATTGGCGCCATCGGGAATTGGGGCTCCAGTCATTATCCTAGCCGCCTCACCTGCTTCGATAGCAAAATCAGGCAAATGTCCGGCTGGAACAGTACCGACTATTCGAAGTGATACTGGATCAGTAAGGGTTGCGGATTGGACATCTTCCGACCTTAGAGCGTAACCATCCATACCGGAGTTGTCTAAAGGAGGGATGTTAATGGAAGCATAGACGTCCTCTGATATGACTAAGCCCATCGAATCTGTTATTTTCATCATTACGGGTTCTAAAGTTTCGAAGGCTTGAAGAATTCTATCCCGTGCCGCTTCCACGCCTAGCATATCGGCATGGTGGTGGCGGTGTACGTGTTCAGTCATTGGGGGATATTCTCTTATAAAGATTAATCCGCAAGTCTTTCTTTGATACTATGGCGGTGCTCGAGGCTTCTGATAATTTGTTGTTGAGCACGTTCCAATTCCGAAGTATCAAGGGTCATTTCCATTGACCGAAAAACTACGCGGTATGTAAGAGATTTAAACCCAATCGGCACATCACCGCCAACATAATTATCTATTGGAAATGAGTTTGTTACCAATCGATGACTGCGTATTATCTGTTGTATATCTTCGGAAGTTGTTTCCTCGTCACATAACAGTGCTAGATCCCTTGAGGAGGAAGGATAACGACTTAGCGGTTGGAATGTAGGCACGTCACTGGAAACTAACTGAGTCATTTCAGTTAAATTCAATCGAAAAAGGAAAGTGGCCTGCCGGGGTAGTTTGAAATGGTCTGATACCTTGTCATCTAACTCTCCGATTTCTCCGATTGTTTTATCGCCTAGAATCAGTTGAGCCACATGACCAGGGCGATAGGTGAGGTGGTCAAATTTTTGATATTTGACTTCCAATCGGATTGAATCTAAAGCAAAATCCAGCATCCCCTTTAAATCGTAGAAGTCGATTTGGTCAGAACTGGAAGTCCAAATTGAATCTTCATTTCTTGGTCCGATTGCGACCCCGACTATCTCTTCAGTTTCCACGGGAAGTGAATCTCCGGTCGCTCCGACGGGGAACGCAAATACATGACCGATCTCGAACAGTCTAAGAGCCCTTTGATTATTGAGCCGTAGGTTTCTCTCAAGGGTTTCCAAAAGATTGGCAACAAGACTGGTTCTCAACCAGGCTTTTGTAGCATCCATTGGATTAGCCAACTTTACAGCCTCTGAATTTTGCGGAATGCTATTGGTGATCTCAAGGGCATTCAAACTTGAAACAGCATACGAGACTGTTTCACTCATGCCCGAAGTAGATAAACTGTCTCTTAATGTTTCCCGTATCTCCAGTCCGTCAGCCAGTATTCGATTTGGGGAGACAGACGATAATTTCCTTAAGGGAAGGTTGTCGTATCCGTATACTCTAGCGAATTCCTCAATGAGATCGTCTTCGATACTTATATCAGATCGCCATATCGGAGGGATAACCCAGACGACATCAGCCGGATCCTCTGAGTGCGGTACTTCTGGCGCATCGGTAATAGACGACATGTCAGCCAATTGTGTGGACTTTTGAAAGCCTAGCGATGAAAGGGTGGCCCAGATCTCGGTCATCGGGAATTTTGTCCCAAGTATTTTGGTGACACGAGCGGTCGTTAATTTGATAGGGATTACATCTTTTTTGCAGGGGTACTCGTCGATGATTCCTTCTAATGCGGAAGCTCCACAGTACTTTATCATCAACCCCGTTGCTCTACGTAACGCCAGTTCAGTTAATTCCGGTCGTAATTCTCTTTCAAATCGGTAGGACGCCTCCGTATTTAATCCAAGAGCAGTCCTGGTGGATCGAGTATTCGCGCCATCAAAGTTGGCTGACTCAAGAAATATTTTGGAGGTGGATTCATCTATCTCTGTGTTACGGCCGCCCATTATCCCTGCAAGGCCAATTGCCTTGCTTCGGTCAGCGATGACTAGCATTTCCGGTTTCAAAGTCCGACTCTCTCCATCAAGCGTAACTAAAGATTCTTTATCTTTGGCGACTCGTACTATAACTTCATTTCCAGACAACTTATCTAAATCAAAGGCATGAAGAGGTTGACCATACTCCAGCATTACGTAGTTAGTGATATCTACCACGTTGTTAATGGATCTAACTCCACTGGTTTCCAAGCGATGGCGTAACCACTTCGGAGACGGTTCTATTTTGGCCCCCTCAATAACAGATGCAGTGTATCTGGAACAAAGGCCCGGATCTTTAATTAAAACCTGAGCTGAGCTTTCGATGAGTTTCGGTTCGGTTACATAGTCAAGGTTTGGCGGGCTAACTTTCTTTCCAGTTAACGCTGCGACTTCGTAGGCTGTACCAAGAACAGAAAGACAATCTGGACGGTTAGGGGTTAGTTCCGTTTCAAGAATAGTGTCTCCTAGGACCTTAAATAGGGGAGATCCTGGTTTGAATTCATCATCTAGCGCTAGGACACCATCGTGGTTTGTTCCAAGTCCAAGTTCCAAAGGGGAGCAAACCATCCCCTTTGAGTCCACCCCTCTGATTTTCGCTCCTTTTAGAATCTCAAGCTTACCGTTTCTAGGATTAAATATTTGGGCTCCTTCATGGGCGAAGGCAATCACTTGTCCTACCTCTATGTTCGGAGCACCGCAGACCACTGTGATAGATTCACCCTCGCCGATATCAATGGTAGGGAGCCTAAGCCTGTCAGCGTCTGGATGGGGAGAAATCTCCAATATCTTTCCGACAATGACGAGATGATCCTCCCACGAATCACCGATTGTGACGATTTCCCCTACCTCCACTCCGGCCATCGTCATTTTTCTTGCGATCTCCCTTGGATTCTGATCGATCGGAAGATATTCGCTAAGCCAAGACAGTGAAATTTTCATAAATTAAGTTACGTTCATGATGGTTACTTAAATTGTTCCAGAAATCGAATATCATTTGCGTAAAAGTGACGGATATCATCGATACCGTGACGGAGCATGGCGATTCGTTCGGCCCCCATACCGAAAGCAAATCCTGAGTAGAGTTGAGGGTCGTAGCCGACTCCTTCCAATACTTTTGGGTGTACCATGCCAGCTCCCATTATTTCAATCCACCCTGAGTTTCCGCAAACCCTACAACCTTGCCCGTCACATTTGAAACAATCTATAGACATTTCAGCTCCGGGTTCTACAAATGGGAAGAAATCGCAGCGAAAGCGGGCCTTGCGCTTCTCTCCAAAAATTATTCGGGCAAACTCTTCCAATGTTCCTTTCAGGTCTGCGAAGGTAATGTCCCGGCCGACTGCTAGTCCTTCAATTTGGCAAAACTGCCATTCATGGGTGGCGTCAGTTGCCTCATACCTGTAGGCCTTACCAGGCACTATCACTCTTATTGGAGGATCATTTTTTTCCATCACCCTGATCTGCATTGGAGAAGTGTGAGTTCTCAGGAGTAAAGGGTAATCTCCAGATTCTGAAGCTCGATCAATCCACAAACTATTCCACATGTCACGGGCTGGATGATGAGCAGGAATATTAAGCTTTTGGAAGTTATATGCGTCCAGTTCGACTTCGGGCCCATCCAGTACTTGAAACCCCATAGTATTAAATGCACTGGATATCTCCCTGACTATCTGGGTTGTTGGATGGAGCGATCCCGGGCTTACTTTTCGTCCCGGGAGGGTGACATCGATGGCATCATTCGTGACAGTGTCTCCAACTGCCTTGTCAGAAGAGCTGATTCTAGCCTTACTGTCCTCGAATGCGGCCTGTAACCTAATTTTGAGTTGATTAGCCGCAGCCCCGGCAGTTCGTCGGGAATCTGAGTCTAGATCCGAAATTCCTCTTAGGATCGTAGTTATCTGGCCTCGCCTACCCAATACAGCTATTCTCCATTCTTCTAAGTCAGTAGCGGTATGTGCTTTATCGAGAAGTTCAAGGGACTCTGCTTCGATGATTGATATTCTATTAGCGAAAGTTTTGGTCATAGGCGGTATTACCAGGTGTATCAGTGTTAATTACTTGATGAGAACTCACACAATTTTAAATTATAGGAAGGGTATGAAAAAAGGGTCAATAATTAAGTACAGCGGATTTTGAACAACATTTCAATAATAGGCTGACCGTAACCTGGCGGTCGGTTTTAGGTTAGCCATGTGAGGTCACTTGATATGACATGTCGATCCAGTACATTAAGATGTATGTGGACAGAAATTTCTTTGGAGACAGAGTCTCAGAGAATCAAGATCCATAGATAAGGTAATTTAGTAAGGCAGGAGCAAGTTATGTTGGGCGATGAGTTAGCAGAATCAACCTTATTGATGGGAATTGCCGCTGCTGCCGCTTTTGTGGTTTTCATCTTACTTGCACTAATTTCCCGTCTGTTGATTCGGCTGTTTTTAAAGCGTATTCGGAGACGTGACGATCCAGGAATTCCCGAAATTGTTTTGGAATGCGTGAGAGGCCCTCTCGGATTTTTCCTAGTCATCACGGGACTGTTGGTCGGATATTTAATTGCGATTGGCATAGAAAACACTTTTCTAGTTCAGCTGTCGGATACTAAAGATCTTGCCATTAAGATATGGAAGGTGTCGGTTATTCTCACCACTACCTTCACTGTTGCTCATGTGATAGACCGTCTTATCGATTGGTACTTATTGAATATCGCAGAAAGTACCGAGACAAAGATAGATGACACTCTCCTACCAACATTGCGCAGAGTATTGCCTATAACTATCTATGCGGCTGGGGCCCTTGTCGCAATCGACAGTGTTGGTGTTTCTATAAGCCCAATCTTGGCAGGTCTAGGTATTGGTGGTTTGGCAGTGGCCCTTGCCGTTCAACCGACCCTAAGTAACTTCTTCGCTGGCACGTATGTCGTTACTGAGGGAGAACTGAAGGAGGGAGATTTTATCGAGTTGGAAGGGGGACCATCGGGTTATGTAGAAGAGGTCGGCTGGAGGAGTACCAAAATAAGGAGCAGGTTTAACAACCTCGTGATAATTCCTAATTCCAGGATGGCCGAAAGCATAGTTACTAATTACTTCAGCCCGACACCTGCCATGAACGTAGTTGTGACTTGCGGTGTAAGTTACGACGCAAATCTGGAGGATGTTGAGAGATTTGCGACAGAAGAAGCGAAGGGAGTAATAAAGGAATCCGAAAAAGCGATCAAGGATGTGGAGCCGTTTTTTGGGTTTTCAAATTTTGGGGATTCCAATATAGATTTTTTCGTTTTTTTGCAGGCTGTGGATAGGTCTGGGACATTTACTTTGAAAAGTGAACTTATAAAGCGTATTCATGAAAGATTTAATGTTGAAGGAATAGAAATAAATTACCCAGTGCGCAAAATCGTATATTCCGAACCCGTAGACTCGCAACAAGGCGGAGCTTTCGAATCCGAATCAAAGGAATCCTCTATGGAGTGACATTGGGTTGCCGACGCACCTCTAGTGTTACTACATCTATTGCCTCCTTATGTCAGGAAATTCAAGTGACGGTTTAACTTTAAGCCTGTCGCCGCTTGTGGAAAAGATATTGGTTTACATATCCAGCAAAAGGCCCAATCTTGTTTTGAGACCTAGTTCTAAGCTGAGAATCGGGGATATTTTCATGTTGTGTCACATAATTTTCTCTGAGGATTCTCTTAATCCAAACGTCTACCGGAAATGCCTCAAGACGGTCCATAGAAAATAGCATGACACAGTTTGCTACTTTGTCTCCGACTCCTGGAATAGAGATAAGTGACTCTAGGATTTCATCATAACCTTTCCCACGAAGCTGGCTGATTGCGATCTGCCCCTCTGATTCCATAACAGCTGCCTTCGCAATATATTTTGCTCGAAACCCAAATCCGAGATTTCTCAAGCCCTCTTCACCTAGGTTATTGATTTCAGAGGATGTAGGGAAAGTGCGGTAACCACCGTAATGATCAGTGAGATACTTTCCGGATGAAATACATATGAGTTCTATTAATTGTCTAATCCTAGGTATATTGTTGTTGGCCGAACATATGAAAGTGATCAGGCACTCCCAAGGATCCTGCCGGAGTATATGTAGCCCTCTATATTGGTCTGTAGCCCGTTTCAAATATTGATCAGAGGACATCGTCGCATAAATGGATGACATGTCGTCTTCCACCCTTAAATACCTTTCAACAGCGTGAACAACAAATTTATTATGTTTGGGATCGAATTCAATATTTATGGAATTGTCGACCTGATTTAAGCGCACTCGGTTAGAATTTATGAAACCTTCATGCCAAATTCCTTCTGTCCATTTGGGCGACTGTAGTTGGCGCCACCGAAATGCCTGCCCGCTATAAAGTGTTTCCTTAAGGTCATAAGGTTGGGTTAACCTAATTGTTTCTATCTTTGGTTTAGCCACAGGTTAATGATCTCCCCAAGTTCTTCACGTCGGCATTGATTTACGGTCATTGAAGGAAGAGATTCAATGAATTTACCTCCATATCGGCTACGGACAAGACGATTGTCCATGACTATAAAGATTCCACGATCCGATGAAGACCTTATTAGCCGGCCGAAACCTTGCCGAAATTTCATGATGGCATTAGGAACCGCATAGTCCATAAAGGCGTTTGAGTACTGCTCTGATCGGGCTTGGTAAATAGGATCAGTAGGCACATCGAAAGGTAGCCGCGTAATAATCACGAGCTGCAGGGCTTCTCCCCGAACATCAATGCCTTCCCACATGCTTGCTGTACCTAACAGAATACATTTAGAGTTTTGGCGCAAGCGTTCGATTAATCTTTGAGTGTCACCGGATATGCCTTGAGCAAGAACCTCGATATCACTATCAGCATGTTCGATCAATTTTCTGATTTTGGCGTGTGCATGTCTGATGGCTGCATGAGAGGTGAAAAGGGCCAGAGTTTTCCCCGAGGCCGCGACGGCCGCATCGGCGATTACTACACTCAGTTCATCAAGGTATCGATCATCTCGGGGATCCGGTAAATCTTTCGGTATTAGAGTTAATGTGGTGGTGCGGTAGTCGAATGGGGAAGGTAAGATATTGCTTGCGTCCGGATTGAATCCAAGTCTCCTTAATATGTGGTCAAAGGTTCCGTTGGTAGTCAAAGTAGCGCTGGTTAGTGTGACGGAATCTTTTTGAGAGAACATGTTTTGTTTTAATGCTTCGTCTACCTCCACTGGTGCCATGCAGAAGACGCCATATGTTTGCCGTGCCCCTTCTCTAATCCAATATACTGAAGCCGGATTTGGTTCAGTAATTACTTCTATCAAATGCTCATTAAGCTCTATTAAATCGGTCCGCAAAGAGCCTATATCATTTTGAATGGATTGAACGGCGTTGATGTTTAGGTGAGGTTCAGACAGCGTTGATATAAGGTTTAAGGAGCTAATGATGTCAGATATCTCTAGCCTAATATTCTCTGAGATATCAGTGAATGAATTCCAGGATCCGCTGCCTCGATGGTCTGTTATCCGCATTGTCCCTCTTACATTGGGGGTCCTAGAATTTTCCAGATATTGAGCGGCTAACCCAAAAAGCGTATTAAAATTCGTGCGAATCGAATTTACTGTGGGCGACAACGTTGATATGGTGGAGTTAAGCCTCACAAGTTGGGTTTCGTTACTGAGCGTGTTTCTTAATAAACTTGCAGCGGTTGATGTAACAGAGTCTTGACTATTTAATCTGTCTAATATCTCCGTTACGACGGGTTGGTTTATTTCAAAACCAAGAGATCGTGTGGCCTGATCTTCTAAGTGATGTGCCTCGTCGATAATTAGAAGTTCATATGTTGGTAGGGCTGTTCCTGCAGTGGCTAAGTCAGCTAACAGCAAAGAATGATTTGTTATGACGAGATTGGAATTTCCTGCGGCCTCTCTTGCATTTCTGAGAAAACAGCGTCCGGTGGGTATTTCACAATAACCTGCTCCTTCCGCAGACAATTTATTCCACAAGATATTATGAGCTTTTCTAGTTAAATTGAGTTCCGACTTATCGCCAGTTTTTGTGTGATCTAGCCACAATAAAATCTTTGCTAGAAGCAGCGCGTCTTCTCTATCTATGACTGTTCTTTCAAGATGTTGCTCAAACCTTCGTCTGCAAAGGTAGTTAGACCGGCCCTTCAGCACCGTGACAATTGCTGACTCCGCCGACTCAACACCTAAATCAACTAATGACTGAAGAGTTAAGGGGACATCATCGTGTTGCAATTGCTCATGGAGATTAATTGTGTTTGTCGAAATCACCACCTTTGTCTCGTTCTGCAATGAATGTATCAACGCTGGTATGAGGTATGCCAGTGACTTTCCGGTGCCTGTACCCGCTTCGACTATAAGGTTTTCAGATTTATTCAATGCGTTGGCAACTCCCTCCGCCATTTGTACTTGCTCTTCCCTGATCTCATAGCCGCCGAGGTTATCAGTGAGGGTACCATCAGGCCCAAAGATGTGGTCGTAATTAATAGTTGGTTCGATATCTTTTCGATTTTTTGAGAAATTCGAAATACTGGTGACTGTTTTATCAATCTTGTTTGTTGGGATCTTCTTAGGAGGATTGGAGGTATTCATCGGTGGATTTTGCAGGCAATGGGTAAATAGCAACCCTAACGGCCATTCTGATACCGACGCTAATTTTTGCAGGCGTTGTAACGTGTGGTGGCCTGTGTCAATTAATTTTCCTAGGAGTAATAGGAAAAGATTCATTGTGGAGATTCAGGCTGATAGGGCACGGTGTTTAGTTCCAGGATCTATTTGGTAACGTTCCGTCAGCGTTTGAAGTCGGTAGTCTGGGCTGTCTCGATCGATTATGTAAGCGAGATCTAACGTGTCTATTATTCCCCCGGTAGGACTAATTCCGTGTTTACCAAGGAATTTGAGATCAAAATTTATGTTGTGTCCCACAAGTACTGCTCCTCGCAGAACTGCACTAACTTGATTTTTGATCTCATTGAAACCTGGGGCATTTACCAAATCATTAGACGTTATACCCGTTAACCTTGAGATTTCCGTTGGGATTGGTATATCCGAATTGACAAGAGCACTGAAATGGCCTGCTTCACCATTCAACGTAAACCGCTGTACTGCCACTTCAATAATCTGGTCGTGCAACGGATCAAGACCCGTAGTTTCCAAGTCAACGGCGGCAAACATCGTATTTGTGAGCGAATCTGAGTGAGAGTCAAACATACTAGTTTAGCGAATGCGACGAGTATAGCATTGTGATGCAAACAAACGTTCAATTGTTTCGTATATCATGGAAGTAGACCTAGCTTTAAGATTGTGAGGTTTAGGAATATAACTGACAGTTTAAGTAACAGCCGGACTAGGATCATGGATTCCGATACAGAAAAGAATAACCCCCCTATAAGAGCCCTTTCTGAGAACGCTGGAGATTTTACGGTTTCTCTGCATTATGATCGACGGCTTTACAAGCAAGATATACGGGGTTCTATTGCTCACGTCAACATGCTTGCTAAACAGGGGATCATCGCCGTTTCAGAGAAGGATGATATTTGCTCGGGCCTGGTGGAAATAAAGGGCGAAATAGAATCCGGATCATTCCCGTGGAGAGAAGAATTAGAAGATATACATATGAATATCGAACGCAGACTCTATGACAAGATAGGCTCTTGTGCAGGAAAACTCCACACTGCTCGTTCTAGGAACGATCAAGTCTGCCTAGATATGAGACTGTATCTCAGAGAAGCCTCCGAACACACAATGGCAAAGGTTGCCATGCTTCAAAATTCTTTACTTCACTTGGGTGACAAATATCATGAAGCGGTAATCCCCGGATATACCCATCTACAAAAAGCACAGCCTGTACTGTTCACACATCACATACTGGCATATTTTGAAATGTTCGAAAGAGATTACGAAAGATTTTTAAGGGTAAGGAAAGCAGCTGATGTAATGCCCCTTGGTAGTGGAGCCCTTGCAGGCCTACCATATCCCATTGACCGTGATTTCGTTGCGCGAGAACTCGGGTTTGCCGAGATAAGTAGAAATAGTATGGATGCTGTCTCAGACAGAGATTTCGTTATAGATTATCTTGCCGCCGCCGCAACATGTGCCATGCACATTTCCAGGTTTTCGGAAGAGCTTATTTTATGGACGACCGAGGAATTCTCGATCGTGAAACTTCCCTCCGAATACACAACTGGTAGCAGCATCATGCCACAGAAAAGGAATCCAGATTTTGCTGAAATATCGAGAGGTAAAACTGGAAGGGTATATGGTAACTTGATTTCCCTTCTAACTGTCATGAAAGGCCTGCCTTTGACGTATAACCGTGATCTTCAGGAGGACAAGGAGGGGTTCTTTGATAGTTACGATACCTTAATTGCCATCCTAGGGGTCTTTGAGGGAATGGTAACTGGCATGTCCGTAAATATTGATCAGGCTCGACATTCTGCAGAAGGGGGAATGGTTTTGGCCACGGATATAGCTGATTATCTAGTTTCTAAGGGCCTTCCGTTTCGCGAATCGCACGCTATAGTCAGTCGGATGTCAGATTATGCTTCAGAGCATAGACGACTTTTCAGTGAATTGACCCTATCGGAATATTTAGATTTTTCTAAGCTCTTTGAAGAGGACGTTTTCAATATAACGGTAGAATCCTCGGTTGCGTCAAAAGATGTTTTGGGCGGTACGGCTCCTGGTCAAGTTCTTTCAGCCTTAAAGGATGCACGAAGAAGATTAGAAGGGCATCGCGGTGCCTGAGCTCCGAGTGTTTCCTTCTATACTCTCAGCTAAGTTTGAAAACCTGGGTGCTCAAGTGCGAGAGGCAGAGTCCGCGGGATGCTCTGGCATTCATGTTGATGTAATGGATGGGCAATTTGTCCCTCCAATAACATTTGGAGCTCCTATCGTTCGAGCAGTCAGGGCTTCGACTTCACTGCTTATTGATGTTCACATGATGGCCGTTGATCCGAATAAACATTTCGAGGAGTTGGCTCAGGCGGGTGCTAATTCTATTACGGTCCATTACGAGGCCCTCACAGATGTTTCCGAAGATCTCAAACAACTTGAATGTTTGGGTCTTCGTAAATCTATAGCAATACGGCCAGGAACCGAGGTCCATTCGCTATACCCCTTCCTCGAAAGGTTAGATCAAGTGTTGATTATGTCTGTCGAACCAGGTTACGTCGGCCAGCCATTCATTCCGCAGACTATCGGAAAAATAGAAGGTATAAGAAGGGAAATTTCCCAACAGGGCCTAAATGTTCAAATTCAGGTTGATGGAGGAATCAACGTAGACACAATCGCCGGTGTTGCTGAAGCTGGTACGGATATTGCTGTGGTGGGAAGCGCTTTGTTTAATGATTCCTTCAGAGTTGAAGAAGGATTGAATGCTCTCAGGCAAGCATTGGAGAGAAATCGAGATTGAAAATTTTAGGTATCGAAACTTCCTGTGACGACACAACTGCGGCCGTTGTTGATAACGGGGTCACGATTCTGTCTAATATAATTTCCTCGCAATCGTTCATGCACGAACGATATGGAGGAATAATTCCTGAAATATCTTCGAGGGAGCACCTAACCAGCATTATCCCGGTAGTGAATGAGGCTTTGCACGAAGCTTCGATAACACCGAATCAACTAGATGTAGTTTCTGTAACGTATGGACCGGGTCTTGCCGGTTCACTTTTAGTAGGTGTAAATGTCGCGAAGGGCCTCGCATTATCTTGGAATAAACCTCTTCTAGGTATAAATCATCTTGAAGGACACATTTATTCAGGTTGGCTGGAAGGAGTTTTTGAAAAAGTCAATACGGGATTCCCACTAGTCTGCTTAATTGCATCAGGTGGTCACACAGAGATTGTCTTAATGAAAGGGCACCTCGATTATCAGTTACTTGCGCGTACCCGAGATGATGCCGCCGGCGAGGCGTTTGACAAAGTAGCAAGAGTTTTAGGTCTTGGATTTCCAGGAGGGCCGGAGATTGAGCGGGAAGCTGTAGGTGCCAAACTTGAGATGCATCCTTTTCCAAGACCCTCTATAAAGGGCTCCATGGACTTCAGTTTCAGTGGCCTTAAAACTGCCGTGGTGCGAAGAGCTGAGTCAGAAGGTTTTTACCCCCAAAATAAAGAGACAACTCCTTCATTAGCACAAGTGAGAGAATATTCGGCAGCCTTTCAAGAGGCTATAGTGGATTGCCTAGTCAGCAGGACAATTTCTGCGGTCGAACAATACAACGCAAAGGGCATATTGATCGGTGGCGGCGTGGCGGCTAATAGTGCACTCAAGAAAAAAATGAACCAGATGTCTAAGGCCCCAGTTATAGTTCCTAGGCCGTCTATATGCACCGACAATGGAGCAATGATTGCAGCAGCTGCATTTCATAGGTTGAAAGAACTGGATGTTTCGCAATGGGATTTGGATGCGATTCCGAATCTCAGTCTCACATGAACACGGCTAACGGGGAGAGAATATCCGCGGTTTCGAATCTTCCATCGTTGGCGGGGATGAGTCTGCAGTCATTAGTGAGTCCACGAAGTCTTCGATTTCCTCTGTTTTAAAATTGTCCATGATCTTCATGCGAACCTCGGCAGCCCTTGTGCATAGCACGATGTTTATTCCCGCTGGTCCCGTATAATGTTCATAAAGCAGATATAGAGCCATTGCACAGGTTATTCCGATACCCAATAATCGGATTAAATTGTTTTCAATAAGAAAATTGAATGCAATTGCTAAAGTCACAGCGAGAATCACCCAAATAATAGTGGAAGATGATTCGCGTCGAACATATTCCAGGTGGACAGAATCTAGACTTTTTGCTGGAATAGTACCTTTCCTAGAATTGTCACGCTCTGTGATTAGATAACAAATTTGGTTTCCTCTGCGTTCAATAAAACTTGTTCTGTTGTTATTAGATTCTGATTCTATACGGAGAACGTCACTGTTAGATTGTGGAACGTCTTGTTTCTTCACGTTGCTTGGACATACCTCTGAATTGTTTAACTAAATTAGGATTTTACCAGTTGTTTCAGTCAACCCATCCCAGGAAAACCTGTGATAAGCTCCTACGCTGAAACCCCAAATAGTGAAAATGCAGTAAAAGAAGGCAATAAATGGAACGTCCAATAATCAAACCGATAGGATCAACCCTGTGTGATTTAGACACTCCAGCGCTTTTCATAGACAAAGACCAAATGATTAAAAATTGTATGGCAGTCAAGTCATTTTTCTTAGAGACAGGAACTAAATTGACGTCAAATGGTAGCGTATTCAGGACACCGGCTATTTATCATATGTTGGAAGTCACCTCTGTCTTTGTAGATACTGTTTCTGAGGGGCTGGTCTTTGCATCGGCCGGATTTGAAGATATTACAGTCGGAAGGATACCTGTTAGTGATAACGGGAGGCTTCTTGAGTCTCTCATTTCTCAAAGCAACCTCACAATTTGTATTTCATCGAAAAAGGAGTTTGAATCCCTTAAAAATCTGATTGATACCTCGTCAAATGCAAACAAAGTAAATATTCTGATTCGTGTCGCCTTGGAACATGCTCAGATGGGAATGGAAATGGAGGACATCGATTGGGAAGAAATTGAAGAGTTGGGATCATCTAATGGTTTTGATGAGATCGGTTTCATATTCAAACTCCCTAGTGAACCCACGCGAGATGAAAAGATAACTATACTTAATAATTTATCGAGATATTTCAAAGAAAATGATCTCTGTAATCCCACGATGCAACATCCGGTTGTGGCGTTTGCATCAGCAACAAATGATCTCCAAGTCTCTTTCCCTTTTCTGACCGAGATTATTGAAGACCCTTTAATTTTTCACCCTCCTCTAAATAGTCAGGAGGGAACGATTCATTTTGGAGTGCTTTCTTCGATAATGAGTCGCCCTGAAGTTGGTCTTGCCCTAGTTGACTGTGGACAAAAAGCCATTTCTACCGACCAGGGAGTACCAGAAGTTGGAGGCTTAAATACAGCATATATTAAGATGATGAGCGCAGAGCATGGATGGTTGATACTGGAATCAGAAAGCGAATCACTAAGTGTCGGAGAGAAAATAGTTTTGTCTCCCGCCGATATTGGTGACACTTTCAATCTCTATGATTATGTAAATGTGATTTCAGATGAAAAATTATCAGCAGTCTTAAAGGTGGAGGCGTGAGGTAAATACATATAAATCAGATAAATTTAAAGAGATTTGAGGTGATATTGAGTTGTTGACTGGAAATTTAGTAATAGGCGCCAGAGTAGAAGACATTGAAACCCCAGCTTTAGTGATCGATATAGAGGCACTCGATCGTAACTTTTCGGTGGTTTCCGAAATGTACGATGGCAAAGT
>CAZZBP010000029.1:176-22130 GCA_964652755.1 uncultured Dehalococcoidia bacterium | reverse complement strand
AGTAATCCTGTTGGACGGATAACCTGCTCAACCACATTTTGACTTATTTGCATTTCGTAAGGACCAGGTGTGGCTGACACATAAACTGATTGATGAACCCGTTCTTCGAACTCTTCGAAATTCAACGGCCTGTTATCTAAGGCTGAAGGTAACCGAAATCCGTATTCTACAAGTGTTTCTTTTCTTGACCTATCCCCTTTGTACATTCCACGAATTTGTGGAAGTGTCATGTGTGATTCGTCCACGAATAGTAAGAAGTCGTCGGGAATGTAGTCCATAAGGGTGTGAGGAGTGCTTCCTGCGGCTCTTTGGGAAAGATGCCTAGAGTAGTTCTCTACGCCGGCGCAATAACCTGCCACTTCGAGCATTTCCATGTCGTAGTTGGTACGAGATTCAAGCCTTTGCGCCTCAAGAAACTTTCCTCGAATTTTCAGTTCTTTCAAGTGGTTTGAAAGTTCATCTTGTATGTCCCTTATCGCCATGTTTAGTTTTTCCTGGGAAGTGACGAAATGTTTTGCGGGATAAATTTCTAAATAGTCTTTTTCTGAAAGGATTTCTCCGGTCAGAGGATCAAGTTGTATGATCCGGTCAATCTCGTCACCCCAGAATTCGATACGCACCCCCAGCTCTTCATAGGCTGGCAATATTTCTAGCGTGTCACCTTTGACCCTAAATCTACCCCTCGCTAGATCAAAATCGTTCCTTTCGTATTGCATATCCACTAGTTGTCGTATCAACTTGCTGCGATTTCGGATTTCCCCCTTCCTTATTGAGGCCACAAACCCTTGATACTCCTCTGGTGAACCGAGCCCGAATATACAGGAAACTGACGCTACTATGAGAACATCCTGTCGGGTTAAAAGCGCTCTCGTCGCTGAATGCCTTAACTTGTCAAGTTCCTCGTTAATATCCGCGTCTTTTTCTATGTATGTATCGGTGCGAGGGACGTAAGCTTCAGGCTGATAATAGTCATAGTAGCTGACAAAATATTCCACAGCATTGTCAGGAAAAAATTCCTTGAACTCCGAAGCTAGTTGGGCTGCTAAAGTTTTGTTATGGGCAATAACTAGAGTTGGCTTCTGGACCTGCTCAACAATGCAGGCCATAGTGAATGTTTTCCCACTGCCTGTTACACCGAGTAATGTTTGATGCTCTAAACCTTCGCTGACGCCGGCAGCTAGGGCGTTAACCGCGTCTGGTTGATCTCCGGTCGGCATGAAATCTGAAACTATCTTAAATTCAGGCATTTGATTTCTTTTCTGATTCTAAAACCCACACCATGTCAGTGCTACTCTCGTCAAATGGTTCTCCGTTGAAACCTCCATACAATTCATTAACCCTGAACCCGCAGTTCTTAAATAAGTATTCTGCCTCGGGCCTATACAGATATCTTAAATTGAAATCTACGTATGTACTCTCCTTTACAATGCTGCCAAGGATTGATTCGATTTTCAGACAGGTTTCTATTGTCTGATTGTGCCTGTTGAAGTTTGATCGATGCCAAACAGTTGTGATAACTCTATCGGCGCCACTGGAAATCTCTTTTACCTGGTATGAGATATCCTCATATTGGTCGAATAGTTCCCTTGATGGAACGAACATATCTACAATAACTTTGCTGCCATCCTCGATATGGCGATGAATCGAATTTAAGCACTTTTCCTGGCTCTCTACATCCAATAACGTTTGGAAGCCACGGTAAGGGATTACCACTAGCTGGTAAATCTGATCGAGACTAAGATGCCTCATATCCATCACGTGGGATTTAAGGATAACCCCAGAGTTAGCGGCCTTTTCTCTTAGTTTGCAAACCATAATAGGAGAAAGGTCTACTCCTGTGACGTCAATTCCCAACTCCGCCATTGGGATAGTCACCCTACCAGTGCCACACCCCAACTCCAAAACCGATCCGCCGATATTGGAAGCCTGGTTGAGATAAAACGGTATGTCACACTTTACGTCGTCATACACTCTGTCATATAAATTTGCCCATTGATCAAAATCAGATATCAAAGGTACCGAACCTTGTCGATTTCAACGTGATGTGAGGAACTGGAGAGCGTGTCTTAGTTTCTCTTCTGTGGTTAGGATTTCATGACTGGGTACTGAAGAGATTGCGTCGCGAGTTTCTTGGATGGAGTAGCCGAGAGCAGTCAACGAATCAAACACATCATCAACTGACTCTCCGCCGGAGGGAACTGACCAGACATGATCCATCTTACCTTTGAGTTCCAGTACTATTCTGCTCGCGGTTCTTTTACCTATTCCACTCACCCTTGTAAATGCCACGGTATCCTCCGCCTGTACGGCGGCAGAGAGTGAACCAGCGTCCAACGTGGAAAGAATTGCGATAGCTAGTCTTGGGCCGACACCGCTTATATTAATGAGCGTTTCAAAAGCTATACGATCCTCTTCAGTACTGAAGCCATAAAGCGTGATACTGTCTTGCCTGATTTGTAGAGATGTGAGAAGGCTGACTGTGTTTCCTGTGTCTCCCAGCGTCTCCAAGGTATTCAGTGGGACGCTTACTCTGAAGGTGACTCCACCTACGGAAATGTCCGCATAATCTGGTCCTTTAGATCGGAGTGTTCCTGTGATCGCGGAAATTAACGTTGAAACCATTTGCTACTCCATGGTCAGATGGTCCAGCATAGTCCCATTATGGTGGCAAATCGCAACCGCTAGAGCATCGGTGACGTCGTCTGGCCCGTTAATCTCAATATTGCCTAGCAAAATACAAACCATGGCGTTCACTTGTTCCTTTGAACTACCTCCGTAATCCGTAACCGATTTCTTAACTTCCATGGGAGCATAACGTGAGACTGGTATTCCGTGTCTGGCAGCCGCTACGAACACAACCGCTTGTGCTTGACCGATTGCTATCGCCGTTTTTGGATTCTGTGATACAAATGGTTCCTCCACTGCGACGGAGTCAGGGGATACCTTATCTATAACCTCTTCCAGCCCTTGCAATAAGTATGCAAGTCTTTCCTCTATTGGATCACTTCTTTTCGGAGACAGGCATGCGTGAAACGGGGTCGTCAATTCCCCCGAAATCAAATCTACGACGCCCACTCCCATTTGCAATGTTCCAGGGTCCACGCCCATAACCCTCATGTAGTACGGGTGTTCCTATACTGCCTGGAATCTTACTAATGCTTCATCTGGGAAATCAGCATTCGAGTACACTTTTTGTACGTCATCAAGTTCTTCCAGGGAATCCAGAAGCCTTAATGTCTGCACCGCTTTGCCGCTCTCCAACATGATAGTACTGCTGGGTATCATTGATAACTCAGTTGAAGCGATGGTTGCTTCAGTCTCGTTTAGAGTGGTACGTATTCCTTCTAGCGAGGATGGTTCTGAGTAGATATGGAGGGTTCCTTCATAAGTCTCGAAATCATCCGCGCCAGCGTCTATGGCAATCAAAGCGAGGTCTTCTGCTATCTCCTCTGTTGCATCCACTATGATTACCCCCTTTTGTTCAAATTGCCATGCAACGGACCCTGACTCAGCCATGTTACCGCCAGCCCTAGTAAAAGTAGAACGTATATCTGACACAGTACGATTTTTGTTGTCTGTTAGTGTCTCCAGCATAATACCAACACCGCCTGGACCGTATCCCTCATAAGTTATCTCCGCCATTGCATCGCCCTCGCTACCGCTTCCTGCCCCCTTCTTCACCGCTCGATCGATATTGTCTGCTGGCATATTGGCGTCTTTTGCAATCTGAATTGCCATACGGAGCCTAAAATTCATTTCGGAATCGGCGCCGCCTTGTTTCGCGGCAACGATGATTTCCTTAGAGAGCTTAGTGAACAATTTCCCCCTCTTGGCATCGGTTGCGGCTTTCTTATGTTTTATCGTCGACCATTTTGAATGTCCAGACATGGTCCCTGATCACCTCTTGTGTAATTTCATAGGCTTTGGCTTCTGATTACTTTTTTTGACTTCCAAACGGAATATGCTCGATCTGTTCAGATTCTAACATTTGAATCCTTGATTGAAAGCCATGTTCTCGGGCGGGTGCCATATTATGGTTGACCAAGTTTTTTAGACGCAAACTTCGGATCGGAACTCCGCCTTTCCAGTGATACCGGGGTTCAACCGGTACAGTGAGCCTGAGTTCTGACCATTTTCAGATAAATTGTTTGCACCGGCAGTGGTTACATACATGTCTCTGTAGTCTATCCCGCCGAATGTAACGCAGGAGACTTTTTTTGTCTCGAATTCAATCTTTAATACTTGGTCACCATCAGGGCTATAACGATAAAGTGAATATCCGTCCCATCTGGCAGACCAGATATGATCTTCAGAATCTACTGTCATGCCATCGGGGATGCCATCGTCTTTGGGTGTGACGATAAATTTTTCACAAGCGGATAATTCTGCTGTCTTTGGATTGATACCGTACCGGTAGATGGTTCGTGCAGTCGAATCGGTGTAGTACATAGTATCTTGGTCACTGGTGAATCCTAACCCGTTTGATATTCCCACATTTTCTATAACAGGTCTCAATGAGCCATCTTTGTCTAACCTGTATAGAGTTCCGGAATGAGATTCGGTCGGCATAGTACCGCAAAAAACGCTCCCGTTTGGAGCGGCTATCACATCATTGAAGCGAGAATCCTCCTCTCCTCTGATTCCCTCAACGACTGTTTCAAGGCCTTCATTGCTCCATTTAGCAATAGATCCCTTTTCCATAAATAACAGAAGTTTTCCGTCTGTCTGTATTGTGAAACCGCCTATCTGTGGGCACTCAAACACTATCTGATGTTCCTTGGTGTTTGGGTCATACTGGAATATACGTCCGTTTGGAATATCAATCCAGTAAAGCAGCCCTCTATCGGAGTGCCATAGAGGGCCTTCTCCCGTTACACAACCGTAATTAGCAATCAGGTCCATATGACCTCCTCAAGTATCTTTCAAGTTTTGACTGATAGTAATTACTCGGCAATGCGTTGGTTGTCTCCACGATATGAAACGCTACGAAGCATTGACCGAGGCTTTCAGGCAAAATATTATCGGATGTATCAAAAGGATCATAATATCAAATGATTATCAACTTATTGCAAAGCATGAGACCCATTCAATGGACCAAGAACTTGATGGTTTTTTTGCCTGCACTGTTTTCGTTTAACGAAGCCTGGGTTTTAAACGATGCAGAAACTTCATTACCGATTTTAAGTAGAGCGTTTATCGCTCTGGGGTGTTTTGTACTGGCTAGTTCAGCGACATATATCTTTAATGACATAATCGACTCGAATAAGGATAGACTCCACCCTTACAAGAAATACAGACCAGTGGCCTCCGGCAGACTGGGAAAGAAGCCAGCATTAGCTGTTGCATTGATACTTGCTGTAGGTGCTCTTTTCGCATCGTTAGCAATTAGTGTTGTGATGGTACTCGTATTACTATCCTACTAAATATTAATGGTGGCCTACCCTTCTTTTCTCAGAGAGCTAATACTTCTGGATGTCTTCTGTATATCGGCCGGTTTCATCATTAGGGTAGCAGCAGGTGCGATTGCGATTGGAGTCCCAATGTCTCCTTGGCTATACGTTTGTATGGGGTTCGGTGCCCTCTATGTAGCCCTCTCCAAACGCATGGGAGAGTTAATGTTGGATAATGGCAACGGGCATGATGGCAGAAAACCTTTAGAATTTTACACTCAAGAGTTGCTTTCAAGCATGCTGACAATAGTGTTAAGTGCGACACTGATTGCTTACTGCCTGTATACCTTTATCGCCGATAACCTTCCCTCTAACAATTCTATGATGTTGACTATTCCTTTCGTGGTTTATGGAATGTTGCGTTATCTGTACTTGGTGAGTATTGAGGGGAAAGGCGAAAGACCGGAAATTATTATCGTCAAGGACATTCCCATTCTGTTGTGTGTTGGGATGTGGTTTTTTGTCTCCGCCACTGTATTGTATCTGTACCGGTAGATCAGGTTTGATAGCCAAAGATCAAATTCCCATTTTGAATCAAGGAGTATGGAAACTTTTGAATATTCATTGAAACTTCTAGAACGGGCATGTTGATTTTAGTACCTTCGGAACGAGCAAAACTTTACGACTATACAACCGACAGTTGAACGTTTTTACCTCTATAGACATCCTTGAGCACAGGATCGGTCAAACTCAGTGCAACGAAGACTCCAAGAAAGATTACTCCTGTGACAATAAGTATCTCTGGTGCTCCGAAAAGATCTGCAAGGTTGCCATATCCCAGGTTGGCGAATGCCATTATTCCCCCTGCATGCAATATGTATAGGCTGGATACTCGACCTCTTACACGATCCGGAGTGAATAACTGAACAAATGTCATGGTTAATGCCATAAAAGTGGATTGTGAAGCACCCATAAGAAACTTAAATATAAACGCTGGGACGAGCGTGGAAGAAAAACCTAGTCCGATAGGTGAAATCGCGCTAAGCAGGCCAGTAGCAATTAACAGAAAACCCTTCCCCTTTTCGTTTCCTATTCCGGAAATCAAAAATGTTCCGACCACTGACCCTGATCCGAAGGATAGGACAAGGAGGGCCAGCAGGGCGGCATCGGTTGAGCCGATAGTATCTCTTGAAAATACTGGCAGAATAGAATCAAATGACATTACAAGCGCGCAGTGAAAAGCTACAAGCACAATGAATATGCAGACAGGCCGGTTTGTGTAAATAAACTTCAAGCCTTCTATCATTCCTTTCGTTAACCCAGTGGTTGGAGCCTCCTCACCGATAGACCGTGTTGATACTAGAAGAATTGCAGCAAGGGAACCCAAGCCAAACAATGCACTGGCACAAAAAAATTGGGCCGTTGAGAAGCCTTCGGCGACCGGCATTTTTGTCGATAACAGAATAGACATGCCAATAACTCTTGAACCGTGGCGAGTTGCCGCGTTGAGAGTAATGGCATTGAGAAGATCTTTCCTGGGTACTATGTTGGTGACCAGTGAAACTAAGGAAGTCTCTTGAGTTGCCCTGAAACTACCAGAAATAAAAGCGAGAACGCACAGATGCCACAATTGAAGAATATCTGCGATAGCCAAAATTGCAGCAATAATAATGACTGCTAGGGTGCTAGCTGTGGTGATCGCAGTGAGTCGTTTTCTCTCCATCCGATCCGAAAAAATTCCGCCTAGGGGGGAAGCAACCAGAAAAGGAAGCATCGAGGCAAAAGTGAACAAACCAACCAAACCAGAACTGTCTGATTCCGCCAATACGTACCATTGGCTCGCTATCAGAAAAGTCCATGTGCTTGATCCGCCAAGTGCGTTAGCTGCCCAGGCAAATCTGTAGTCTTTGTATTTGAAGGCGGCCAGGTGCGGAATCGATCCCAATTCTATTCCTATCACTTATTGAGTTGACTTTAGGTCAGATTTACGCTTGGTATTTCACATGCCAAAGCGGTCATATCTGAAATTAGTGCCTCGGAAGAATCACGTTACGGGTGGTGGAGATAGGGGGACTCGAACCCCCAACCTCGGCATTGCGAACGCCGCGCTCTCCCAATTGAGCTATATCCCCGAGCCCCTTTTGGTATTCAGATCGTAGCAATCACTCCAATACAGTGTCAATTGAATTGGAAATGACGATTGCTAGCTAATGCAGCCTATATTTACATTACTAGATACTGGTGAAGAAACACTTATTTCTGAGTAAGATGCCTAAACAGATCTGCTGTTATAATCCGGCCAATTCGGCCTGGTGAAATGCCAGACTCAGGGCGGGTAAAGCAATATAGGGATGTTCAGTTTGGAGGCAAATACATATGTCGTACACAGAAATAAACAAGCAATCGCTTTTATGGATGTACGAAACTATGGTCACCATTAGGAGATTCGAAGAGCAGTCGCGAAGGGAAGCAGACGCCGGCAAACTAAGAGGGATGCATTCGTCGGTCGGGCAAGAAGCGGTGCCCACCGGTATTTGTGCTCATCTTAATGAAAATGATTATGTTCTTGGGACTCACCGTAGTCACCACCATTGTATCGCAAAAGGTCTTGGTTTAAACGAAATGATGGCTGAGCTACTGGGTAAATCCACAGGGACAGGTAAGGGTAAAGGTGGAACCATGCATATAGCAGACATAGAAAAAGGAATGCTTGGTGCAAACGGTGTTGTCGGCTCCAATATTCCTGTAGCTACGGGTGTGGCTCTAACGGCTAAAGTTAAAGGAACGGATCAGGTTAGTGTAGTCTTTTTTGGCGATGGAGCATCCAGTCAAGGTGTTCTTCATGAATCCATGAATTTGGCTGGGATTTGGAAATTACCTGTAATATTTGTGTGTGAGAACAATAGATATGCGGAATCCACACCGTTCGAGTACTCAGTTGCTGGTGGTTCAGTGTCCAACAGGGCCGAGGGGTATGGAATTCCAGGGGTGTCAGTTGATGGGCAATCTATCCTCGACATGTTTGAAGTTGGTAGGGAAGCCGTAGCTCGAGCTAGGGTAGGTGATGGACCAACTCTAATAGAATCACAGTCTTACAGGTATATGGGTCACTTCGGCGCAGATGATCCACTAGGATATCGTTCGAAAGAGGAGCAGCAATACTATATGGATCGGGATTGCATCGCTAGAGCAAGGGCCCATATTCTCGACGGTTCGTACGCGGATGAGGAGGAACTTGAACAGATCGATGCTAGTTGCCTGCAAGCAGTTAACGAAGCGACACTTTACGCGAATGAGAGCCCCTTTCCTGATCCACAGGAATTGATCGAAGATGTATATGTTTCGTACGGGTAAACGAAACAACGGAGTTAAAAGAATAGAGGAACCCTTTCCCTAGAAAGTTATTAATCAATTAATAGAGGTAGGTATGGCACAGGCAGAGGCAACGAGACAAATTTCGTATATTCAGGCAATCAATGAAGCCCTTCGGCAGGAACTTGAGCGGGACCCTGCTGTGATAGTAATGGGAGAGGACATCGCGGGTGGAGGAGAGAGAGAAGACTTCCAGGACGCTTGGGGTGGTCCGATGCGTTTGACTAAAGGCCTCGTAAATGAATTCGGAAGGACTCGTATTCGGGATACGCCCATATCGGAAGCGGGCTTTGTTGGTGCCGGTGTCGGTGCTGCAGCTTCAGGATTAAGGCCAGTAGTTGACCTTATGTATGTTAGCTTTTACGGAGTGTGTGCTGACCAGATAACCAATAATGCGGCAAAAATGCATTATATGTTTGGTGGCAAGGTGACGGTACCTCTGACAATCATGACCGGTATTGGAGCAGGAACCAACTCAGCAGCGCAGCATTCTGAAACACTATATTCAATTTTTACACATTTCCCTGGTTTGAAATGTGTTGTACCTTCCAACCCATACAATGCGAAAGGGTTGATGACGGCGGCTATCAGAGATGACGATCAGGTCAACGTGTTCAATAATCGCCAGCTTAAGGGTCTCAGATTTGATAACCAGGTACCTGAAGATCAGTACACAGTGGAGATAGGGAAGTCAGATATTAAACAGACTGGTGATGACATTACACTCATTGGCATCGGTTATACGACTCGGGTTTGCATGGAAGCTGCGGATGAATTGGAAGATCAGGGTAATTCAGTTGAAGTTCTGGATCTTCTTTCGCTTTCACCAATGGATAACGATGCAATTGTTTCTTCCGTCCAAAAAACCAGAAAAGTAGTGATAGTGGACGAAGACTACCCGCGTTGTAGCATTGCGTCAGATATCGCAGCTTTGGTTGCTGAGGAGGCTTTCGACTATCTCGATGCTCCTCCGAGGAGAGTCACCCCGCCGCATGCATCAGTGCCTTACAGCCGCCCTCTTGAAGCCTTGTTTGTTCCCAATAAAGAGAAGGTTGTTGAAGCTGCTCTAGAAATATTGGATTAGGAGCTGAATCTTACTATGGCAACTCCTATTGTTATGCCTCGTCTCGGAGACTTTATGACTGAAGGTGTGGTTACGAAGTTCACCAAATCGCCTGGAGATAAAGTAGCTCAGGGAGAAGTGGTTGCAGAGATTGAAACAGAGAAAGTTAACTATGATCTAGAAGCAACTGAAACCGGGTTGTTTCACCCGGTTGTTGAAGCAGGAACTACTGTCGCAGTAGATGATGTTATGGGATATCTTCTGGCAGAAGGAGAGGCGCCGCCAGAAGATTCGGTCACAGACTCCAAAGAGAAAACCCGGGGAAAATCAAGAAATGAAAGGCTCGCATCTCGGACTAAGAGTCGAACGTCCGGATCTGCAGGTAGTAGGGCAGGATCTGGTATTGGACCTATTCCTTCCACCCCAGGCGCAAGGAAACTTGCTTTAGCTCTCGGGGTAGATTTGAGCGAAGTTACACCTACGGGTCCCAGGGGACGAATAGTTGAGGCCGATGTTCGTAAGGCGGCGGAGGCAGGTTCCGAGGCTTCAGGGCCCCAGAAACCTCCCGGCCTACCAGAGCCTTCTGAAATCGTCCAGTTCAGTGGTATGAGAAGGGCCATAGCCAACAATATGAAGGATAGTTTGAAGGATTCTGAGCAAATATGCTTTTTCTTCGATGTTGATGTCACGGAGGCGCAGAGTTTAAGAAGAGAATTAGGTATCGGATTAACCGAACTCCTTATTAAAGCGTCAGCGGAGACGTTAGGCCGTGTTCCTGCTATGAATAGTGTAGTGTCCGGAAATTCCTATTTTCGTTTTGACCAAATAAATATTGCCATGGCGGTTGCTCTTGACGATGGACTTGTCGTACCCGTTATAGAGGATGTTGGGGATAAGGACTTGCATGAAATCTCAGATTTAGTGAAATCTCTTTCTGAACTTGCGCGATCTGGGAAAATACGCCCTGATCAACTGGTGGGTGGTACATTCACGATTTCAGTTCTCGGGTCCGTAGACGGATTCACTCCTATTCTCAATCAAGGTCAGGTGGGTCTTTTGGGAGTAGGTAGGAGTCAACAGAAACCAGTTGTTGTAAAAGGGGAAATAGTGATCAGGGAGGTTATGACTATCAGTCTCACTGTTGATCATCAAGTCATTGATGGGGCGATTGCTGCCAACTTTTGTAGAAGGTTTCAGCAGTTCATTGAAAGACCTACAAAATTGTAATTTACAATAGTTCCACAAATCTGTTTAATACAATCTCCCGTTTCCGATCCATATCGCGATTGCGAACACGAAGAATGCGGCCAGCATAGAAAAATATATTCGAGCTGGTAGAGTATTTGTAGTAGGCTTCTTCTTGCCGAGGGTCACTGAGATAGGGTGCCTCAACTTTCTCAAAGGAGGTACCAAACCTATCCCGACTAACCCGCCAATAATAAATCCCCCGAGATGAGCCCAGTTGTCTATCCCCGGGATAATGAAGCCGAAGACGAAATTAATGCTGGCAAGAATTAGAACAGCATTTAAATTCTGTCTTCCTAATTCCCCTAAATCCTTTCTTCTCAACAGAAAAAACCCGACCAGAGCTCCAAGACAACCAAAAATTGCCCCGCTTGCACCAGCTCCTACGGAAAGAGCAGGAATCATTGCATAGCTGAATGCACTACCTCCTAGGCCTGCACATAGATATACGATCGAAAACCTTACGTTTCCGAAAATACGCTCGACAATTCCTCCCATGATCAGAAGGCTCAGACTGTTCACCGCAAGATGTGCTGCACCAATATGGAGGAACATCCCAGTCACAAGGCGCCAGTATTCTCCTCTGCTTATCTCGAAGAAAGTGATTGCCCCTAGGCGTCTGAGATTGGCAGGATCCTGAGAACCTCCAGTTAGCTCAAGAAAGATCCAGCACACGAGATTAAGTCCCAATAGGGAATAAACAACTATGGGCTTCGAGTTTGACATATATGACGGAGTTTGACTATTGGGTCTATTATAATTTGCAAGGGCTCTTAGTATCGAGAGCTGTGACCCTGCTAGATGTCTAGTGCCATAAGGTCTTCATATGTCTCTCTTCTTCGGATTAGTCTCGATTTTCCGTTCTCGACCATCACCACTGCAGGACGTGGATTCATGTTGTAGTTACTCGACATTGCGAGGCAGTATGCTCCGGACGACGGAATCGCAACAATGTCCCCCGATTCGAGAACTGGCAAGGGGACGTTTTTAACCAACAAATCACCAGATTCACAGTATTTACCAGCCAGTGTGACGACTTTTTCTTTTCCGGACGCGAACATCTTATTAGCTGCAACCGCCTCGTACTCTGAACCATAAAGCGCTGGGCGTATGTTATCTCCCATTCCTCCGTCTAAGGATACGTATGTTCGGACAGTTGGAATCTCCTTTATTACTCCCACTGTATACAGTGCAACTCCCGCTCTCCCGACGATAGATCTCCCTGGCTCGATTATAAGTTTTGGTTCGGAGTAGCCTAGATCTCTGCATTTGCGTTTAAGCATAGAGGTGATGATTTCTGCATACTGGGATATTTCAGGGGGAAGTTCGTTCCTAACGTACCCGATCGCAAAACCTCCACCTGGACTAAATTCTCGCAAATTCAACCCCTCATCTTTGAACTGCACCAGATATTCGAGGACTGTGTCGATAGCCTCAGAATAAGGCTCGAGTTCGAAAATAGGAGACCCTAGATGAAAGTGGATCCCCTTCAAGTCGAGGTTTGATGAATTCAACGCCTGACGTATAGCAACCGTGCTCTCTCCCGATTCAATGGAGAATCCAAATTTTACATCCAGTATGCCGGTGGTCGTATGACCGTGAGTATGAGCATCCACCGAAGGGGACAGCCTAAGCATTATCCCTTGCGTGAGGCCTTTTCCTTTAGCAATTTCGTTCAGCAGGTCTAACTCTTGAAAGCCATCTACTACTATTGTTCCGATTCCTACATTGATAGCTTCAGATAATTCTTGGAGGATTTTATTATTACCATGAAAATACATTCTCTCTGCAGGAAAACCTGTGGACATTGCAACCGCAATTTCACCTCCAGAAACTACGTCTAATGAAAGACCTTCTTCGTCGGCGATCCTAGACATTTCCTTGTTAAGAAATGCTTTAGAAGCATATGCCACTGTAGTATCAGGATATCTTGAGGAGAACTCATGGAGATAAGTTTTTGCCATTAACCTTATTGTCGATTCATCGTACACATATAATGGAGTGCCGAATTTCTGTGCCATGGATACTGTGTCGCACCCACCGATTTCGAGATTTCCAGCGATATTTATGTTTGCACTCAGTGGGAACAGTTCGGCGTTATGAAAGGGCATGTTTTATCTCCGTATTGGCCAGGTAATTTTGCATTGCTTTGCGTCAGTCATGATCTCAATAATTCAATTAGGTAGCGGAACAGTACATACTTTCCTAGTTTCTACACAGCAGAACCATATCTCACGTTCGTGCAAAGTCATCCCGCAGATCTCTGGTTCAGGGATTTCTATTTCGTCAGGAACAGTTCCGGAGTCTGGATCTAGTTTATGTATTTTGCAATCTTGGGTGTCGGCGAGCCACATTTCATTTTCAAATATGAACAGACCATGAGGGAGAATTCTCGGAGACGGGATTGATCTTATTAAGGACATATCTGTTCTGTGGAATCCAAAAGGAAGACGGCTTGGGCTGGCGGAACTGCCACCCAGAGATTCTCGTTATCTACCCATTCCATTCCGTGCGCACCGGTTACCGGAGCGCCGGGCGAATTTGAAAATTCGGCGATGCCTTTTCCTGGCGTGTCATAGTGAGCTGCAGTAGTACCGTCGTAATTAAGTTTAAATAATTCACAGGTGTATGTAGATGCTACCCAAATGTGTCCCTCGCCTTTCGGTACACCGCTTGAATGCATTGTATCTGTGTCCAGTTTTTCGATGATGGACCCGTCAGAGTATGAAAGCTTATAAAGGTGATTGTCAGATTGGTCTATCACCCAAATACCGTCTTCATCAGCCTGCAAACCGTTTGGCTGAGGTCCCGGATGGATCCATCGTTCATTTGTCTTCATAGCCAGCTCCCTAATTGGTGTGTTCGTTGCATTCCTGCTCCCGAACACAATATATAGTAGCCTCAGATCAGGCATGTGGGAAACAATTGACACGGCTATTTCTCGGTGCTAATCTCAAGTCATTCTAACGTTGGGGGATTGTGTAACTTTTGCCCACAGATCAATAAAGAACAATACAGGGAACGTGGAGGATAGTATGGCAGAGTCTCAAGTCTATTACATGGATGCCCATTCTGAATCAGTGGAAACTGCTCTCGTCAACAAGATGATCACAGTATTTGATGCAGCCGGGCTAGACGAAATTGTGGAACCAAATGACATAGTGGCAATCAAAGTCCACTGCGGTGAATGGGGCAACTCTGCCTATCTCAGACCCGTCTATGCCAGAACCCTTGCGGACCGTATTAAAGAGTTGGGTGGCAGGCCGTTTGTATGCGATACAACTACCTCCACCTATTCCCCTTGGGGATCGCGTTCCAGTGAGATAGATATTCTCCAGACCGCTGAAAGAAATGGTTACAGTTCGGCTACTCTAGGATGTCCTTTCATCTGTGCCGACGGATTTATTGGTACAAGCGATTTCAGGGTGGATATACCCGAAGGATATATCCTTAAAGAGGCATACGTGGCACAGGCGATCGCAGCGGCCGACACTCTAATTGCCCTGACACATTTTAAGGGCCACAGTATGGGCGTTATTGGTGGTGCCCTTAAGAACCTAGGTATTGGAGCCCAATCGAAGAGGGGGAAATTTAATGTCCACATGGGAGGACATCCGACCTATGGACTTGGTTCAGCCGGTGTATTCCACCCGGAAAACTTTAAGGGTAAAAAGAATACTCCAGACTGGGAAATTCTAGAGGATTGCTGCCCCTTCAACCTCTACCACATAAATGAAAACGATGAACTTGAATGGGACAATGAAAAGTGCGCGAACTGTCTAGGATGCTTTGGTGTCATGGGCCCACGCGGACTCATGGACATACCTCCTCTGCAATTTGATGCAGTGGATGTAGCGATAGCTGATGCCTGCTTAGGTGTTGAAAAAGCTGTCGGAAAGGGAAAGGTGGGATACGTTAATGTAGCGGTTGATATCTCACCGGCGTGTGATTGCGCAGGTTTTGCGGACGTGCCTATTATTCCTCACTTGGGAGTTTTTGCCAGTAAGGATGCTGTGGCCATTGACATGGCATGTGTGGATAAGGCCAGAGAGGCAGAAGGAATAAGGGGTTCGAAGGCTGAATTGATGGAAGCGCATCACGCAGGTGATAAGAAATTTGAACATGCTTCGGCCACTTTCCACACTCAGAGCGAAGTAACAAGTATCAACGCAGGGCATGAGAACGGACTGGGTAGCAGGGACTATGAACTTATTGAATGCGAACCAGACGACGTGGAAAGATTCAAGTTCCCTTATGACACCAGGCCCAGCAGACAACGATTTGCGAAGAGCTTTCAAAAATTCCAACCATTTCCATACGACAGGCATGATGGGAAAGGGTTTGACCGGCTAGATGAAATTGACCTGGATAAGGTCAGACATCACTATGAGGATGACGGAGAGGTTTCTGTCACAGAGGTTAAGGAATCGATTCATGCAGATGGGGACGACTAGACAACCGCTTTCCGAAAGGGAAACGATTGAAAGGTTGTATCCGGGATTAGGGGCGGTCACACTGTGATCGCCCCTTAGTTTTATAACATTTTAGCGAGAGGAGCGTTTGTTACATGCCACAATCTGGACAGGAGCTGCTGGACGAGTCTATTGGTATTTGCAGAAAAATTGCTGAAGGACTTGGGTCTCAAAATAGTGAGTGGGAGACCTCAATAGTAGAGATAGTGGATAAATTTGAGGAAGTTAGTGAGACTTTCTTTTTTAAAACTATGCCGAGTGTACCACCGACGAGATCTGCGATGAGGGACTCTGCCTCACTTCTTGAACTCAAAGAGGGAGGGAACTGGAATGATTTTGCTCCCGCCCTTGAAACGCTGATTGTGAGTGCGCAGAATGTCATAGAGAAGGCTGGAATGAAAGGAACTACCCTTACATGACGAAACCTGTACTTATTACAGGTGGCGCGGGTAGTGTAGGGAGGCAACTCGCCGGAATGCTTCTAGATCGGGGCAAGTCAGTTAGAATTTTTGACCTGCCGTTTATGGATTTTGCAGGTCTGGAAGGAGAGGAAAATGTTGAAGTTGTCAAAGGCGATATTACAGATGCCGCAATTGTTTCTCAGGCCGTCGTAGGAGTTAGGAGTGTACTTCATCTGGCCGCAATACTTCCTCCAAACAGTGAGAAAGATCGAAATTTTACTTTCAAAGTTAATGTGGATGGAACAAAGAACATTGTTGACGCGATGAGGGCAGGAGCACCCGATGCGACAATAGTGTTTACCTCGTCTATAAGTACCTATGGTGACACCTCGAGTGAGGAACCTCCGGTCACGATTCAACACTCCCAAGATGCGATCGACGTGTACGCAGACAGCAAGATTTCAGGGGAAAAAGTAGTCAAAGAGTCAGGGGTGAACTCAGTAATTTTAAGGATTGCCAGTATAGCAGTACCCGAATTTCTTGAACCCCCCGACCCTTGGCCGTTTACTGCTGAACAACGGGTCGAAATGATACATAGAGATGACGTTGCAGACGCCCTTCGTAATGCTATTGATTCGAGGGAAGCAATAGGAAAAATTTTCAACATAGCCGGTGGTGAATCATGGAGGTTGAAGGGGAAGAATTATGTGGAGGACTTTTATGAAGTCATGGGGGCCCCTATTGAAATGGCGAAATATCGCTATTTTGCGGGATGGAATGATTGGTACGATACAGATGAATCTCAGAAAGTTCTGAAATATCAGAACCGGTCCTATCAACAATATGCAGACCAGATGAGATCTATAATTAAAGAGATGATGGAAGAATAATTGAATCTCCCCTGTCTTAAAAGGGAAGGATTCAGAGGAGCGGCACCGTGGTTCAGGTAGCCAACCAAACACTGGCAGAAAAGAGAAATATGCTTGTATCCATACTTAAGGAAATGGGTAGTGTGATCGTTGCATATTCTGGAGGAGTGGATAGCGCCTTTCTGGCGGCTGTCTCTAATGAAGTCCTCGGACAAAAATCCCTGTCCGTGACTGCGGTCTCCCCGAGCCTTGCTCCCACTGAATTAATAGAGGCTACAGAACTTGCAAAGGTCTTGGGATTGCATTTTCGCACTATCGATACTAAGGAAGTTGATAGGGAAGATTATCAATCAAATAATCCGGACAGATGTTTTTTCTGCAAAGATGAGCTTTATTCTCATCTTTGCAGATTCGCTGAGGAAGAAGGATACGGTTCTGTTGTGAATGGGACTAATATGGATGACCTTGGGGATTACCGCCCTGGCCTGGAAGCAGCGAAGCAATATGGAGTTCGTAGTCCATTGGTTGATGCCAGTCTTACTAAAGACGATATTAGAGAACTTTCTAAGGACATGAATCTTAAGACCTGGGATAAGCCAGCACAGGCCTGTCTGTCATCACGGATCCCCTATGGAACTACGGTAACTGTTGAGGCCCTTACTCGCATAGCAAGTGCTGAGCAATTCCTTCGTTCGAAGGGTTTCAGACAGCTGCGTGTTCGTCATCATGACACAATCGCAAGGATAGAGATGGAACCAACAGATTTTGAAACCCTAATGTCAGAACCACTAAGAACCGAGATAACTGATGCATTCAGAGGCTATGGATATTCATATGTCACCCTCGACATGGAAGGATTTCGCTCGGGAAGTCTTAATGAGATACTCAGTAAGATGCAAAAGAAAAATAATTCCACGGGGGAACAAGTTTAAGAATTATGATGAATTGATTCATCCGAATTCAGGAGACCATCTTTGGATACCTATAAACTGCAGGCTGAAATAGAAAACTATGTAAGCCGTACTCCCAAGTCCGCCGTTCTTCAGAAAGAAGCGGAGCAATTTCTTCCTGGTGGAAGTTCACGGGGGACTGCTTATTTTGAGCCATACCCTCATTTCATCGAGAAGGGGGAAGGGGAATATATCTATGATGTGGATGGCAATAAGTATCTGGATTTAATGATAAATGCGACAAGCTTGATTCTTGGACATGCTCACCCCGAGATAGCCTCTGTGATTAGTGATCAGGCGAAAAGAGGTGCTGCTTTTAGTGGACCAACAGAAAGCCAGATTAGACTGGCAAAGATCCTCTCCGAGCGTATTCCGTCGGTAGATACTATTAGGTTTACGAATTCAGGCACCGAAGGGACTATGATGGCTGTCAGGGCGGCGAGAGAGTTTACGGGAAAGGAGAAAATACTTAAATTCGAGGGTGGGTATCATGGGTCCCACGAATACGTTGCGGTGAGTGTCTACCCTTCGCAGGAAAAGCTCGATTCGTCTGGCCCTTCCGCTTTACCGGAATACTCAAGCCAACCCAACTCGGTTTTGAATGGAGTCTACGTAGTCTCGTATAACGATTCAGAATCAGCAGAAAAAACGCTGAAAGATAATGCCGATGAAATTGCCTGTGTGATTATGGAACCTGTGGTTTCCTCCTTTGGTTACCTGCCAGCGGATATATCTTTTTTGAAAAAGATTAGGCAAATAACGGAAGAGCTGGAAATAGTGCTTATATTTGACGAAGTTCAAAGCTTCCGTGTTGCACCTGGAGGAGCGCAGGAATTGTTTGGAGTCATTCCAGATATGACTACTCTTGGGAAGATCATTGGAGGAGGAACGGCGGTAGGAGCTTTCGGGGGAAGGATGGATATTATGTCTGTCTTCGATCCAACTGGAGACGGTGCGGATGTGGCACACGCTGGAACTTTTAATGCTAATCCTCTTACGATGAGAGCCGGTGAGGTTGTGATGAATAATCTCACCCCTGAAGTGTATTCAAGAATGAACAAACTCGGTGAGACCCTCAGGGAGCAGCTTCGTGCTGTATTTGATGAGTCTGATATTGATGCCCAAGTGACTGGGGTAGCGTCCATGTTTGGAATTCACTTCTCTGAGCAAACGATACACAATTATAGAGACGCAATTTCTGGAGACAGTCAGATGAAGCGGGCTTTTTTCCTGGGAATGTTGAATGAGGGAATACTGATGCAAACCGCATCAGCGGGGGCCTTCAATGCTCTTACTACGATGGAGCATGTTGATAATGTGGTTGAGGCTGCCAGAAAAGTCGTTCAACGAATCCGCTGATTAATTTTTATGGCGATCACAGTAGAGGATATAGCTCAATATCCTTCGCCGGGTATGGATTGCCCGAGCTCTTTTTCATTCAGTCCTGATAACAGATATCTGACTTATCTCAAGTCCGTTAGCCCAAATGGACCTAAATCTCTATTTGCCCTGGAATTGAGTAGCGGGATTGAGTCTCTTGTAGCGAGCTCCCTCAGTGATAGCTCAAGTGAGGAATCCATTGAAGAGCAGCTGAGGCGACAGCGTCTCAGGCAGATGGGCCGGGGAATATCCCAATACACTTGGATCACTGGAAACAGGATACTTATCCCAGATAGCGGAAGTGTTTATATTTTAGATTCTTTGGACTCAAATCCACGTCTACTTGTGAATGGGGAAGACTACCCCGCTATAGATCCCAAGGCATCCCCAGATGGGAGTTCACTGGCGTTTGTATGCAAGGGGGATATTTATTCTATACCCATAGGTGGTGGGACTCCATCAATGAAAACCAATGGAGGCCGACATGGTACTACCAGAGGCCTTGCCGACTACATAGCTCAAGAAGAAATGAGAAGGTCATCAGGTTACTGGTGGTCACCTGACAGTAGTCTAATAGCTTTCACAGAAGTAGACGAAACTCATATACCGGAGTTCCATATTTCTCATCTTGGGAAAGATTTCTCGGGAGACTTTTCTAGGGAAGTTCACAGGTATCCATTCGCTGGCTGTGATAATCCTCAGGTCAGTCTGGGAGTGATTGATATGGAGGGAAATATAACGTGGGCAGATTTGAGCGAATACGAGTACATAGCCCGTGTGAATTGGCTGCCAGAGGGTAATCTGGTGGTTCAGTGTCAAAACCGAGAACAGACCTGTCTTGATTTACTTCGGTTTACCGGTGACTTATCTCATAAAACCGTGCTTCTGAGAGAAGTTTCAGAGATCTGGATAAATTTGCATGACATCTACCGCCCTTTGAAAGATGGAAGGTTTCTCTGGGCTTCTGAAAGATCAGGGTATAGACACCTCTATCTTTACGAAGATGATGGACAATCCTTTGAACAGTTAACGGATGGGGAATGGCAAGTTGAATCAATTTCTTCTGTAGATGAGATTGGTGAGGTCGTCTATTTCACATCTACCAAAGAGTCACCAACAGAAAATCACCTATACCGGATATCATTTAGAGGAACAGACTTGGAGAGGATAACCCTGGAGGCAGGTGTACATACTGTTACATGTAGTTCTAGGGCCGGCAAGTTTGTGGACATCCATCAGTCTCCAGAGTCTCCTCCATCGGTCACGCTGGCGGCACTGTCAGGACATGATCTAATAAAGGAAATCCATCGATCCACGGATAAAAGAGTCAAAGATCTAGATTTAAAACCACCAGAGCTCGTGAATGTGCAATCTCCAACAGGAGAGGTGTTACACGGTGCAGTTTATAGACCAGATAGATCTTACGGAGACGGCCCTTATCCAACTCTAATTTATGTTTATGGTGGGCCACATGCACAACTTGTGACCAGAGGTTGGGGTCTTACAGCTTCTCTCCGACCTCAGTATCTCAGGGAGAGAGGCTATCTCGTATTTGTTTTAGATAATCGTGGAAGTACCAGGCGTGGCATCGCGTTCGAGTCCCACATCAAAAATAATATGGGAACGGTTGAGGTCGAAGATCAGATTGTCGGAGTGAGATGGCTTGTAGAAGAGGGTTTGGCTGATCCACTGAGAGTTGGAATATACGGCTGGAGTTATGGGGGATACATGTCTCTGATGTGCCTGGCCCAAGCACCAGATATCTTTAAAGCAGCTGTGGCGGGGGCGCCAGTTACTTCCTGGGACGGGTACGACACGCACTATACAGAAAGATATATGGGCACGCCCGACTCAAATCCCGATGGTTACGAAAATGGAAGCGTAATGACTCACGTCTCAACCCTGCAGGGAAAATTGCTGTTGATTCATGGTTTAATTGATGAAAACGTTCATTTCAGGCACACGGCTCGCCTGATCAACTCGCTAATATCTGCTGATAAACATTACGAACTTGCTATGTTTCCAGATGAACGCCACATGCCAAGAAGGCATTCGGACAGGGTTTACCTAGAGAAAAGGCTAATCCGATTTTTTGAAGAAAACCTTTAAATCTCGTTCAGCGTCCTAGACAGTGACCGGAATTCATAATTTTTGATAAAAGTATGATGAAATCCAGTCTAGATATCCCAGAATACGCAGTGATTTTTGGGTGTTGTACATATCTAATACAACAGGAGTTTACATCCCATTAAAGACGGGTCGTCGTCGTTCTATGAAAGCACTTCGCCCTTCATTGAAATCTTCGCTGTCAAAATTCGTAAATGGCAAGTTTGTTTCTTCTAATGTGAAGCCTTTCAGTGATTGATTCGCAATGACTGACTGGAGTATTTTTTTGTGTCTTGATTGGGAGAGCGGAGCGAGAGGTACCATTTCTCTGGCCAGATCTATAACACTTCGCTCCAATTCTGATTCTTCTACCAGCTTAGTGATCATACCCATTTCCAATGCTTCTGTGTCTCCAATTATTCTGCCGCTTAGCAATATATAATTAGCATTTCCTGGGCCGACCAGATTAACCAGTCTTTTCATCTCACGATAGCCTACTAGTATCCCAAGTTTAGCTACGGGAATGCCAAATTTGCTTCCTTGAGCTGCTATGCGTATGTCAGTTGCCATAGAAAGCTCACACCCACCGCCCACGCAAATACCTCGTATCATAGAAATAGTGGGCATGGGCAAGGCTTCGATGTCATCTAAGGCTCCATCAAATGCCTGAGAGTAAATCTTGGAAGAGTCGGAGTCATATCTATGC
>CAZZBP010000029.1:0-135 GCA_964652755.1 uncultured Dehalococcoidia bacterium | reverse complement strand
GGATCAAATCTTATTGTAGACGGTGGATGGACATCTTGGTGAATAATAATTGGAAGATTTGGAGTCATATCTGTGCGATTCAAAATCTTTTATGTCAGCACCTGCGGAAAACGATCGGTTACCAGAACCGGTGAA
>CAZZBP010000028.1:0-23932 GCA_964652755.1 uncultured Dehalococcoidia bacterium | reverse complement strand
CGCAAGTCAGCCTAGCCCGCCTATTAGCAAAAACTAAAAAATCTTCATCCTAGTATCAGTTCAGGACTAGGATAAAAGTAACCGCTTAAAGACTAATTTATATATTGAGCGGGTCATCGAAAATTTGTGGTTGGCTTCAGCCTATATGGCGTGGCACAATCGGTGGTCAAACACTCTTCATCAAGGAGGTAAGCGATGTCCAGCATCGACGAGAATCTGGCCTTTTCACCATCCGCAGAACTTCGGGAACTCATCCGAACGAGGAAAGTATCCCCTGTAGATATAACTCGGTTGTATCTAGAACGCATCAATCGTTTAGATCCGCAACTGCATTCATACCTCACAGTTACATCGGAGATTGCCCTAGAAGATGCCCGAAAGGCAGAGCAGGCGGTTATGGCCGGAGAAGAGCTCGGACCTCTACACGGCATTCCTATTTCTATAAAAGATTTGCAGATGACAAAGGGAGTACGTACTACGGGAGGTTCGCTAGCCTACAAGGATCGAATTCCAGAAGCGGATTGCACGGTCGTAGAGCGTGTGTTGGCTGCCGGAGCTATTATGCTAGGCAAAACAAACTCCCCGGAATTTGGACTACTGGGCGCCAATGAGAACCGTTTAGGGGAGCCATGCCGTAATCCTTGGAATACAGAACGTACGTCTGGGGGCTCCAGTGGAGGTGCCGCAGCATCAATTGTCGCCGGGTTGTCTTCGCTGGCTACAGGAGGAGATGGTGGAGGATCCATTAGGATTCCGGCTAGCTTCAATGGGATTTATGGTATCAAGCCCACCCAGGGTCGCGTTTCCAACTATGCAGGTGTAAATTCGCCAAGCGCCGCCAATTACACCAGTCAGCAAGGCCCTCTCACTCGCACTGTACGGGATTCAGCCATGCTTCTACAAGTCATCGCAGGATACGATAATAGAGACCCAGGTTCTTTACGTGCAACGGTACCTGATTTCGAGAGTGCTGTGGATGGAGGAATCGGAGGTTTACGGATGGGGTGGAGTTCTGATTTCGGATACGCCGCGGTGGACCCTGAAGTAAAAGAGGTTTCTGAAAAAGCCGCAATGGTCTTCGCAGAACTTCGATGCGATGTTGATGATGCAGGGTTGAAACTTGACGGAGCCTTCGACACCTGGTTTAAATTGTTCAGTTCGAACGCATATTTGACCCAGGGCCATTTGCTAGAAGACCCGGATGACCCTCTAAGTTGGTACGCCCGTTGGGCTATAGAGGAGGGATCGAGGGTCACGGGATCGGATTATGCTCGGGCAGTTGGAGAACGAGATCGTATGATCCAACAATTCACCGACGAGTTTGAAAAATACGACATTTTACTCTCGCCGACCATGGCGGTCACTGCGTTTTCAACAGAGCAGTACCCGCAGGAGATCGACGGACAGGATCCCTATCCAAACCCTGCGTGGGGATTCCTTCCGTTTACACATCCAATTAATACAATTGGTTTTACGGCCGCCAGCATACCGTGCGGCTTTGACTCCGAAGGCATGCCGGTTGGACTACACATTATCGGCCGTCCTGGTGACGAAGAAACCGTCCTGGCAGTGAGCGCTGCCTTTGAGGCCGCTCGACCTTGGATTCAGCATAGGCCAAAGGTCAGTTAGGCAGGTTGTGAACTGGTTTTTCAACCGGAACATGTCAACCGTACTAGAGACCTCGAGGGAAGGTGTTAATGCTTTGTTGGCGCTTTGATAGCACGCGACATGGTGACCTAACTCATCTCATTTTCCACTGAGGAGGCCGTTTTTCAGAAAATGCCTTCGGCCCCTCTATGGAGTCTTCGGTACCTGCAATTCTTTGGGATATTGGGCTGGCTAATTTTTGAGAATACTCCACTGGGAGATTGCGCCCCTGATAAACGATCTGCTTTATGGCTTGCACGGCCAAAGGGGCACACATTTTGATTTCGCTGGCCACGCGATCCACTGTATCGAAGAGAGCACTCCTGTCTTTTACTCCTTCTTGTATAAGGCCGATCTGGTAGGCCCGCTCGGAAGTTATTCTGCGACCCGTTAATTGCATATAAAGGGATTCTCCTAGCGGAATCATTCTATTGAGGTTATGCAAACCATATCCGGCTAATATGCTCCAGCGAGGCTCTGGGAGACCGAACTCTGATTGTTCCGTAGCAATTCTGATATCACACTCAAGGGAGAGTTCTAATCCTCCCGCAACGCAAAATCCGTCAATGGCTGCTATCAGAGGCTTGTAAACTCCCCTGTCAACGAAAGATCCAGGCCCGCGACTGTCACCTGTAGGTCTATCGCCCACGGCGTCTAAACTAGCACGTTCTTTCAGGTCCATTCCAGCCGAAAAAGCCTTTCCTCCTGCCCCTGTCAACACGCCCAGAATGATTTCAGGGTCGTCTCGAAGATCGATAAGTGCTTCGTTGAGGCCACCCCGTAATTCTCGGTTCAGAGCATTGAGAAAATCAGGCCGGTTGAGCGTAATATAGGCCACTCCGTTACGCTTTTCATACAAGACGGTGGATGTTGAGATTACCATTTCCTTCCCCTGTTTATGCACGTCACTGGTTACTGCTATTGTTGTAGTTGTTTATAGTATGGAGCCCATTTCTTACCTGACAGATAGTAGCAGAAGGATCTATGAAATCATGAGTGTGAAATGCTAGGGCGATGTCACTCAGTTACATATAATTTCGCAGTTGTTTTTGGCTTGCCCACAATGTAAAAGTGACAATAAGTAACAATGCAGCCAGTAAACCAACTGCGAACTGACCATTTACGGTCTCGGCCAAAAGCCCGGCGGGCAAGACACCCAGGGGTATCATTCCAATCATCATCATAAATATGCTCATGACTCGGCCTCTGTACTCATCGGCAACTTCTTCCATAATCATTGCTTGATTAAGTGTCCATCTTACGGAGTCGCCCAATCCGACAGGTATCATTATCAAAGTCGCGGCAATATAAAAAGGGATTGAAGCGACCATCAGGAGCGCGACACCTGATACTAGGCAGCTCGTCAAAAGGAGCAAACCCCTATGCCATTTCCCTATAGATGCTATTGAAAGCGATCCAACTAGGGCTCCCAGCCCCGTGATAGTCACCAACAGTCCCATGGATTCAGGACCTAGTCCATATACATCTACTACGAACACAGGCATTATGAGTCGGAACGGGTTTGCCAGAAGCGCTGTCAGCAATCCCAGAATTAGCAATACGAGAACCATTCGATTGTGTGCAACGTAAGATAGGCCACTTTTGATGTCGCCCAGCATAGCTGTTTTGGTACTTGCCTTGACACCGTTAGATGACTGGACCATGCTGGCGAACACGATCGCCAAAATACCACACCCAGAGATCAAATAATAAACGCCTTCGGGGCCAATGACGTTGTATAGTCCTCCACCGATCGCCGGCGCTATAAGAGTGGTAGCGCTCATGGCTGCGGCATCAAGTGACATGGCGTTGGTGAGATTTTCCTTACCTACAAGTTGTGGAATCATGGCCTGCCGTGCGGGCATGAGAAATGAGAAGAGTGCACCCTGGGCCATCGAGGCTCCCAGCAGATGCATCCAGGTAATGGCGTTAATGGCAATCGAAACTCCAATAAATGTTGACAGGATTACGGCCACTAATTGTCCAATCTGAATGATTTTTTTGCGTTCCAACCTGTCTGCTATGGCTCCCCCGAACAAAGACAGCACTAGGAGAGGAAGTGCGAATCCTGCGTTTACTACCCCCAACAGAAAGGGTGAAGACGTGATCTCATACGCGAGGTAACTTTGAACGACCATTAGCATCTGCATACCAGTCATAAGCAACAACATCCCAAGCCATAAAAATCGGAACTCTCGGAATTTCAGCGAGCTCAAGGTTCGTTTCCATGCTGTGTCAGGGGCTCTAGTGTTGTTCATACGATTAGTGTTGTCATCAGGACGCGAAGAACTCCTATTTGTGGGAACGGGCTCTCCCTGATTTGGGTCGAGGTTGGGCGCATCGCTATTAGAGTCATCCATTCGTGGTTGATAACCCCGCTTAACGTTGGGATTTTGATCATTCAGAAACGTCAGGCCGTAGCTTAGCAGTGGCCTCTGCACGTAAGCTACTGAACTATGTCTGGTACTAGTCTAATTTTACTGTAGGACATTATGGGGCGGGGATACTTCCTCTTTTCCAAAGAAAAAATAAATTTGGTAGCGGGCTGCTGGTTATAAAGGATAGGAAATTCTATGTCTTCCACCTAAAACAGGAATAGTACAAATATTTGGACACCCTGTCCTGCTTTACAGTGTAGATTCTTACTTCCTATGTTGTGAGACCAGTATATGTTTTCACTCCAGTTCGATCTTGTTAACTGACAGGTGCTAGCATAGGCAAATGTGATACTAAATATAGGTAATAGAGATTTGGATATCAATATATGAACTTGGAAAGAATCGTCGACTTTGGACAGCGCTTCGTGGAATGATCCTATTTTTTCCTTCACGGCGTTCTGGTATTCTTCCCCTGAGTCGCTAGACATCAAGGAATTTGGAGACCCCTTTAGTGCCACATATTAAATATCCCTTATCAATTCCGGTGAAAGCTGGGTTGGAAACTATTCAAGAATTTGGATTAAGGGCTGAGACATCTCTTCGAGACAATGTCGATGACTTCACCGAATATTTACCAGTCCTCTTCAGTGCCCATGCTCCGACGACGATCGGAGAAGAACGGTTGAATATAGCTGCGACTGACGATGAGTTTCGGGAACTGAGCATTTTAGTGTTTAAGGACTATCTTGATAGATGCTCTCGTTTTCCAAATATTAGACAGCTCAATATGCATTTTGCTTTGAAGTATTGGGTCTCTGATACTCAACTCAGGGGGCAATTCGGCGACTACGAGAGACACATTGAAGCTATAAGTGCAATCGCTGAATACGCTGCGCATTATGGTATTGAGATAGTTTTAGAGAACCTAAATAGTTACTGGGCTCTTAACGATATATCAGACGAAACTCATCCTCACCAGGTGGACTGGAACGGCAAGCACGAAGCGTTCGGAATGCACCCAGAGGAATGGATACAAATGTGCTTAGATGTGGATAAGGAAAATGTGCGTCTTTGTCTTGACTCGAGTCATGTTTGCACCTATGCCCATAGGTTCCCGGAAGATGAACGCCGGGAAAGGATTGACGTTTTCTTGAGCCGACCTGATTTGATCTCCCACGTTCATTGGAGTGATAATTATCTTTACGATACGAGAGGCAGGGAGGATTCCCACCTGTCTGTTGGGAGAGGAACCCTTCCCATTCAATTTCATCAAACCATTAAAGGTTTAGACGCGACGATACTTTTAGAGCACTTCTACACAGTGAACGATTTGGAAGAGGAACTTGAATTCATTGATAACCTTTGATTTATCGTAGTGCTTTTGGCCCGCCTATAATCCAACCTTCATTTGGATCCATTTCTATTGGAATGCCCCAAGTCCCATCGGTTTTAGAATGTGACGATGCGGTTTGGACTGCCCAGAGAAAAGCATCTAATGTGTCTCCGCTGGGGTCTTCAATCATAGTATTCTGAACGCTATTCCCCATTACGATCGATAAATCAAATTGTTCGACGGATTGGCTAACAAGACCGTTCAATATTAGTTTTCTTGACTCCATTTGTTCAGGAGTCTGCTTGCTTTTCTGGTCATTTTTGTACCCTTGCTTTGTCCATTGTCTTTTGATTAATGCCGGATATGCCTCGACGGCGATTCTGTTTGATGTGTTTGGTCTGCAAGGAACTATAGATACTCCTGATTTCATAAGTCTTGAAGCCCCTTCGAAAAACATCTTTCCTACTGGCACCCTATACATCATCATCGGACTGCGAGAACCAGTAAGTTGATCAGTAAGGCGGAAATGCTGCTTGTTCCCTTTCTCTCGACTATCACAATAGGCTCTCAATAAATCTTCCCGTCCCGTCTTGCCAAGCAGTGATATTTGCTCCACATAGGATTCCCATTTGCATTTCCAACCAAGATTTTCGAGCAGTATTCGAGGTTGTCCGAATGGAAAGTCGAACCCCGCTATCCATGGCCCATTCCTAGTCAAAATGATTCAAAGTTCTCTAGCTTTCCTGACTTAATGTGAGTGAGTACAGCACCATTTAAAGCACGTTCAGCGAAAGTAATCGGCTTGCTCTTCCTTGGTAAGCTGGTGAAATCGACACCAAATACTTTCATAGCTCGGATAGTGGCGACCAAAAATAGATACGTGCTTTTAACAAACCTTTGCCTTTTCCATGCACAGGTTTATTTGGACGAACGATAAATGTCTATTTAAAGGTGACTGGGGACCATCACGGGGCCAGAGATAACATCTGCTATGCCGGGGACCATGTGACCTAGGTGCTCAGATATCCAAGTCTCGGCCAAAAGGTTAGATTTCTGGCTGGTTGTTGAATCCTCAAAAACACTTATTGCGGTAACAGAGCCGTTGCCAGAGTCAATTACGTAATATGCCACGAATCCAGGTTCTTTACTGATAATCGGAACAAATTCTTTATCGATTGTATGCATAAGGGCATCCACATCTCCTGATGTTATTTTTCTACTTCGTATAGTTATCACCATGTTGGCTCCTTCAAATTCACTCCACTAATTCAGCTGAGAATCAAACTAAATTCGTTGAATCACTCGAAAACTACAACTGATCTTAATACCTCACCGGATTCCATTCTTTCAAAAGAGGTTTCTACTTCAGATAGTGAAATTGTTTCAGTGACAAAGTTATCAAGATTGATCCTTCCTTCCAAATGTAAATCGATGTATCTTGGAAAATCCCTTGAAGGGAGGCAATCACCATACCAGGAAGACTTCATAGATCCCCCTCGTCCAAAAACCTCTATTAATGGAAGTTCAATTTTCATTGAAGGGTCAGGCACGCCAACTAAGACTAAAACTCCCGCATGATCCCGGGAGTAAAAGGCTTGTTCGTATGTTGCTGATTTTCCGACTGCTTCTATAGTTATGTCCGCTCCGTTACCTGATGTGACGCTACGGATAAATTTCACCGGGTCGGTGTTTAGGCTGTTGACAGTATGCGTTGCTCCAAAGCCAAGAGCCCATTTTAATTTTCTATCATCGATATCTACAGCTATTATTTTCTGTGCTCCTGCCAGCCTTGAACCGACTATTGCTGCATTTCCAACACCACCGCACCCAAAAACTGCTACAGAATCCCCCAATGACACTGATCCCGTATTAACAGCGGCACCTAGGCCTGCCATGACGCCGCACCCAAGTAGTGAGGCGGTGTTTGGGTTAACCGACGGGTTTACCTTGATAGCCTGGCCTGAGTCTACAAGTGTTAATTCTGTGAAGGCGCCGATGCCCAGTGCAGCAGAAACGGGCGTACCATCTTCCAATTTCATAGATTGAAGAGCATTCTGGCTATCGAAGCAGTACCAGGGTTTTCCTTTCAGACAAGATCGGCACGTTCCACAGGGGGACCGCCAGGCAATGATTACGAAATCACCCACTTTAACATTGGCTACTCCAGAACCTACGTCTTCCACATAGCCAGAGGCCTCATGTCCCAACAGGAACGGAAATTCGTCATTGATCGCACCTTCTCTATAGTGGAGATCCGTGTGACATACGCCACAGGCCTTAATTCGAACTAATACTTCTCCAGGCCCAGGATCAGGGACTAGTATATTTACCTTTTCGACTCGTTGTCCCTTAGTTCTTGCTATAACACCTTCTACCTTGTGCAACATGAAACCCCCTGTAAACCATTTTTAAATTTGTATGATTAAATTCATGGTGATATTAGCAGTGATTCTTAGTAGATGATTGGAAAGGCGGGGTATGACGAGGTTTTGTTCTAATGATCGACTATCATACTTCTTTAATCGAACAAAGGTGTTTCGTTCCTGCCAGATAATCTAGGAGGCTAAGTCTGTCTTTACATTTCTCCCTCGGTGAATTTGATGCGCGTCGACGCAATGTGGTCGACGCTATGCGGACCTGCGAATTCGATGGCCTACTACTGTTTCGACAAGAGAGCATGTATTACCTTACGGGCTACGACACTATGGGGTACTCTCAGTTTCAGTGCCTATTTATGGGACTGGAGGGTCAGTTAGCCCTTTTAACTAGATCGGCTGATTTGCGGCAGGCCCGCATTACATCAACTATTGAAGATGTCCGAATCTGGGTAGATCGAGAGGATAGTGATCCTGGGACAGATCTTCAAAAAATATTGAGTGAATATGGTTTGGCCGGGAGCCGCCTAAGGGTAGAATTAGACGCCTACTCCCTGACCGGACAACGGTGGGATATGGTCAGATCCGCTCTCAGCGGATTTTGTTCGTTTGAGGACGCTTCGGGTCTTGTTAGTCGACTGCGGTTAGTGAAGAGTCAGGCCGAACTGGCCTATGTCCGGCGTGCCGGCGAACTTGCGGACGATGCGTTGAATAAAGCACACCAACTTGCCATACCTGGCGCCTCGGGGCACGATATATTAGACGGTATGCATAGTGCCATATATCGTGGTGGAGGGGATTATCCTGCCTCCAGGTTTATTGTCGGAGCCGGGGAGCGGGCTCTGATGGTTCGCAACTTCGCAGGGTACGGGGTACTTGCCGACAATGACCAACTCCAGTTGGAGTTTGGTGGTGCATTTCGTCATTACCATTCATGTCTCATGCGAACGATATTGACGGGCCGCCCAAAGGAACAACATTTGACAATGTATTCCGCCTGCTCGGACGCTCTTGAGGCGTGCCTAGAAAAATGCCATCCAGGTGGCACATTTGGGGATATCTATGATGTTCATGCGAGAGTTCTGGATGCGGCCGGTTTCAGGGAGCAACGTCTAAATGCATGTGGCTATAGTTTGGGAGCGTTATATCCACCTACTTGGATGGACTGGCCGATGCTGTATCACGGAAACCAGATGGCGATTCAATCCAATATGGTTCTTTTTGTCCACATGATCCTGCTGGATATCCAGAAAGGCCTCGCAATGTCTCTAGGGGAAACCGTGCTGATTACGGACAAAGGGTACGAGAGGATGTCTAAAATGGACCTCGATTTGATTGTCAACTGATTAATGTAAAGTATGCAATTCTAGGAGAAGGGACTGGGATAAAGTTCCACTTATCGATGTCACAGGGGCCCTAACTGGTAATTAATAGATTGTCCGGGAACAATATTCTCTATTCGCTTATTAAGAAATCATTTCATATCAATGTAGTACAGGGAGACCAAATGAGACTTGAGAACAAAGTTGCACTTTTGACAGGTATCGGACAAGGGATGGGGAGGGCGACAGCACGATTGTTTGCGCAGGAGGGTGCAAAAGTGGCGCTCAGCGCCAGGGGGAGAGAACGGTTAGAGGAAACGGCTAGTCAGATCACAGCGGCAGACGGGATTTCTTTAGTTGTACCAGGAGATCTTTCTAAGAAATCAGAGGCTGAAGCAATAGTGCGCCAAGTGATCGACAAGTATGGTCGGATTGATATTGTGTATTCAGCAGCTGGGGGAAATTTTGATCCCACGCGAAAATTGGATGATGTTGATGAAGATTTCTTCAGTTCCACTTTAAATAATACTGTTAACAGCTTGTATAACCTGGCGCAATTGGTTCGACCGATAATGAAAGATCAGGGGGGAGGTTCAATTGTCTCGGTAGCTGCCAGTTTTAGTGTAAGACAGGAAGGGAACTCTGCATATGGAGCAGCTAAGAGTGGAATTATTGGATTATCCCAGAACCTTGCCAGAGAGTTCCATTCAGATAACATTCGGGTTAACAGCATAGAGGCGGGATTGTTCCGAGGTGGTTTGAAAGAAGGAGGAATTGCTCCCGCTGACGCGACGTTATTGAGAACAGGTTATCCCCAGGATATAGCCTATGCTGCCCTGTTTCTTGCCTGTGACGAATCGTCATGGGTTACAGGTCAGACGTTAGCTGTTGATGGAGGTGTGGATGTCGGGACACGTTCTTTGTGGGACTATGAGAGATAGAAATTCAAAAGTTAGTCAGGGCACGGCACTTATTCGTTGGAAAGAGAAGGGTTCAGGGGCTTGCTACTAAGATTCACAGAGTCAAATAAGTTACTACTAACGATGGGATGCGAATGTGACAAAGGGCTCACTACAAATGAATTGGTTAGGGATCACTAGCATCTTATACCAGATGGAATACAGGGTTTTTAGAAAGTAAGAAAAGTTTTATATTCGGGAGGCAAAGTTCTATGCGGCAAATGTCGATGGTGGCGTTTCTTCAGGCACAAAATTGTACGACATTACCTTCTTCATGGAGGCATCCTGACGCCCGGACAGATACCTACTCCCCAGAGTACTATCAACATATTGCTCGCGTTCTAGAAGAAGGCAAGTTTGATATCGGATTTTTTGATGATCGTCTTGCAATGCCGGACATGTATGGAGGGGATCATGCTGAAACCGTTAAGAATGGAATTCGTTGTACAAAATTAGATGCAGTCACCTGCTTGATGAGTATGGCTTCGGTTACAAAGCACCTCGGCCTTGGTGCAACCTATTCAACAACTTATTACGAACCTTTTCATGTCGCGAGGTTATTCCAGACGCTGGATTTGATGACTAAGGGCAGGGCTGCCTGGAATGTCGTTACTTCACTGAACGATAATGAAGCTCGAAACATGGGGCGTGAAAGTCATACCGATCATGACCGCCGCTATGATCGTGCTGACGAGTTTGTGGAAGCTGTTCTCGGCCATTGGGATTCTTGGGATGATGACGCCATAGTGGTCGATAAAGAAAACAATTTATACGCACATCCCGAGAAGGTTCGTCGAATCGACTTCAAAGGTAAGTATATTAGTTCTCGAGGCCCTTTTACGGTTCCCCGTACTCCTCAGGGACACCCAGTCGTTATTCAAGCTGGAGGCAGTGCGCGGGGCAAACAATTTGCTGCCCGGTGGGGAGAACTGATTTTCGCTGGCTATCGTGATCTTGAAGTTGGCAAAATTGAATATGCTGCGCTTAAATCTGCTACCGCAGAGGCTGGACGGAATCCGGACAGTATGAAAATCGCCTCTCTAATGTACCCGATTGCGGCTGAAACAAAATCTGAGGCTGAGGATAAGCGTGCAGCCTATGAATTGCTTTCGAATGACATGGATCAACTTCTTCTCCTATCGGAAGCTCTTAATTTTGATTTCGCACAGAAAGGACTGGATGAGGAATTTACAGATGATGAGATTGAGGGAATTCAAGGCATGCAGGCAATGCGAGACAGAGTGATTTCCTCAGGAATAAAAAACCCGACAGCAAGAGACTTTATGCGAATTACACGTCGTGGTTTATTGAGCGACGGTCACACGATCGTAGGTGGCCCGAAAGAGATAGCAGATGAAATGGAGAACTGGTTTCACTCTTCCGCCTGTGATGGGTTTGTAGTTGGTCCCACGCACCAGCCAGGCGCATTCGAGGATTTTGTTAAATATGTTGTGCCAGAACTTCAAAAACGAGGTGTTTACAGAAAAGAATATACCGGTACTACTTTGAGAGATAATTTAGGTTTTAATCGTCCTGAAATAGGTTCTTGGATGACAAAATACGACGCTGACAGGTAATTACTATTCTGGGTATGAACGAAAATTTGGTGTTTTCACCAACTGAAAAATCGTCAAACAAAACAAGCATATGACACGTGAATCAGTTGAAAAACCGGCTGGATATCCACTTGTCTAATAGTTTAGATGTGTGAGCAAAATACTGCCGTGGGCAAGGTATTAATAAGGGTTGGGGTGAAAAGTTAACCACGGAGGAAATCATAAGTTATAAAGACTTAACCTGGGGGTTATTAATCGCGGGTCCTTTGCTTACTTTCCTTATCCTTGGGCTTTTGCAAGTTATCTTGATTGGACAACAAGACACTCCGGCAGATTCAGTTGCTGAGATGATGGAAAGCGTGCAGCTATCCAAGATTATTATAGTTGTAGGTGCCATCGTGGTTGTAAATACCTTTGCTGGTTTGACACTCTTAGCACGTTCAATGCGGCAAGAGGATAAATTGGGAACGGCAACTCTCCCGACAATTGTTTTCGCTGCACTGACGGCGGTTGGTATAGCGGTCTCGGGAATGTCGCTGGGCACGTTGGACGCAGCGAAAGAAATAAGGGCCGAGGCGGGGATAAACATTGAATCAGGTGCCTTTTTTGGTATGTTCGCTGGTCTATTTCTTTTTTGGGGTGTTGGGTTCCTTCTTCTAGGTAGTGCCATGATTATCTAAAAGAAGTTCCACATTGTGGTTGGACGGCTTTTCGTCGCCCTTGGTACGTTGTTCGTAATTCTTACAGCTATCGACTTGGAAATAACCGACGGAATTCAATATCCAATCTGGGGCGTAATGACCCTCCTTACGGCTGCTACGGGAATTCTCACCCTCAGGGAAGGATCTGCAAGTTAGTTCGTAAAGTGTGTTGGCTTTGAAAAGATGATATGCGTTCTCAGGTATGTAAATCGCTTCTAATACCAGCACGTCTTCGACAGGTTTGTTATTGAATACCAATTAGTGGGTAAAATGGAGTCACACTGGTTTAGGGAATGACGGGTTGAAGAATTTGCAAATGAAAACCCTGGCATTCAGTGTCTGCCGCCACTGGTGTCGATAGTTACACCGGTGACGTAATCTGCGTCCCCGGAGGCTAGGAACGCGATAACCTTTGCTTGATCTTCAGGTTCGGACACCCGTCTTAAAGGTATTTCTTCAAGAATTCGTTGTTTTTCTTCCTCAGGCCTTTGCTCCCACGTGGGCCCAACTCTCTCACTCAATGTCGTGCCAGGGGCCACTGCATTGCAGGTTACTCCGTATGGCCCAGCTTCTCTGGCGACCTTTTTGGTGAAAGCCGTTATTCCTGCCTTGGCTGCTACATAGGCGCTACTGGGAAAGCCTATACTGTGAGCTGCGTCAGAAGATATGTTGACTATCTTTCCGTTCCTCTGCTTCTTCATCTGTTTGATGATTGCGTTAGTACATAAGAAAGTTCCTCTTAAGTTAAATTGAATGACCTTATCCCAGTCCTCGAGCGTGAGGTTATCCACAGTGGCTGCGCTGTTTTCGATAATAGTGCTACCGCCCACTGCGTTTACGAGGATGTCGATTCTGTTGAATCTGCTAACCACTGAATCCACCAATTCCGCTACCGGTTGGCTTTCCAATACGTTGGCTTCAATGGTGTTTATGTTTCCCCCAGCGCTGTCTATTTCTTCGGCCAGGGTAGCCAGGGCCTGTGTGTTTATGTCCACAGCCACCAGTAGAGCTCCTTCACTTGCCAGGATTCTGGAAGTGGCTTTTCCTATCCCGCTAGCAGCCGCGGTAACTACAGCTACCTTATCTTGAAACCTCATTGCTACCCTCCTTAACCGACGCTAGTCTTAATATTTATGTCTGCATTGTAGTAAATGTTTCTAAAAAGTGTGTTGGTCGCTCCTGTGATTTCCCTGAAACAAAGCTTCGTATACCGTGTCCTATGAGTCGGACATCAAGAGGACAAACCGTTATTAACTCAAATTTCATCTTGTGAAAGCCCAACTGCTATCGGCTCTAAGTTCAACATTGGATGATCGCCGTGGTGGAATACGACGATCCTGTCTTTCCAATCTGTATCCACTGGTACAACCTCAGATAGATTGAGGAATTCGGGTATTTTCGCACAATTTTCGGTGTGTTCGCATTTGAAGGCGCTACTGCAGAATGTCATTTTTGCTTTTCCTCCAGATAAGTTGTGTTTTCCTCAGTCAAGTGGATTAAGCGAGAGTGAGTCCCGTACTCTTCTGTCAAATTGGAATCGACAATGATTCGTGCCATGTGGGAGGGTTACTGTTTGCAGAGATAGGAATCCTCTCTTTTTCAATGCCTTGAACTTCGGCTATGTGTAGAATTTCGATTATGGGTAGGCAATTTTATGAATTTTCGGATACCTGTACACCTATTACAGTCAAAGTTACGCAAATAGTTGTTGTTCATTTACGCTTTCATTTGTTGTACGGAATACGAGGCTGCAATGGATATTAAGGTTTCCGGTTGTTATATATATCCTCTTAAATCAGGCAGTGGGATCAGCGTAGATGAGCTTGAACTCACGCAAAGAGGGCCTAAAGACGACAGATTATGGATGTTGGTTCAAGATCAGGGACCAAACGAAGGAAGATTTATAACTCAGCGTGATAGGGGTTGTGGAAAGATTGCTTTGGTTGAGGCAATTCCAAATGGTGACGGCGATATCTACTTCTCGACTCCCGATGGCCGAAAACTAGTGGTCGTTGAAAATGATCTTTCATGTTATGACGGCGTTGTGCAGGTATGGGGAGATGTATGCACCGTCATGGACGCTGGAAATGTGGCAGCTCAATGGTTTTCTGAGTATTTAATGCTACCTTGTCGCCTTGTAAGACTACCAGATGGGTTTATCCGACTTACTGATGGAAATTATTCTCGGCCAGGAGATAATGTTAGTTTTGCAGACGGCTTTCCTTTGCTGGTTACCAATCTGGCATCTTTGGGAAAACTAAGAAATCATTTTCCGCCTAACGTCGTTATAGGGATGGAAAGGTTTAGGCCCAATATAGTGCTAGATGGAATACATCCCTTTGAAGAAGATTTCATCCATGAAATTAGAATATCCGACGTAGTTCTGGAATTCGTAAAACCGTGTAATCGTTGCATGGTGACAACCATAGATCAATCCAAAGGCGTCTCAATCTCCAATGAACCTCTTGAAACTTTGGCGCTCATACGACGTGGGAAAGGCGGAGGGTTGCAAGGCGTTTTTTTTGGACAAAATGCAATTCCGAGAAAGCTGGGGGCGATCGCAGTTGGGGACAATGTTGAAATTCTCTCAAAAAAGCCTCTACACTCAGCTCTTCAAAATACTGTAAATAATCTCGATTAATATGGTCAGTACCCAACATGGTGATTACAGGCTAAGAAATTTTTCTTAAAAGTGGGTGTTAGAGTTTGACCCGTTATCGTAAGCCCGGGCCTATCCCCGTATATCTTGGAATGGTTACCTGTGGGAATTTTGCATTCATGATGTGGGCCACTATGTCTGCAGTGTACCGAATCCAGGAAGCTGGCTTGGATCCAATCCAACTCATCTTGGTAGGAACGGTCTTAGAGATATCGATATTTTTATTTGAGGTGCCTACAGGGGTGGTTGCTGACGTGCGAAGTCGTCGTCTGTCGGTGATTATTGGGTACGCCATGATAGGGCTAGGACTCGTTCTTGAAGGATTGTTGCCAGTCTTTGCAACAATCCTGGTGGCCCAGGCGATATGGGGTATTGGGTACACGTTCACCAGTGGTGCACGTCAGGCTTGGCTCGCTGACGAATTGGAGGATGGGATTGGAGCTGGGAGAATCTTTCTCAAGGGGGCCCAGCTGGAGCAGGTGGGAGCCTTGGCGGGAATCGCTCTCAGTGTGGTCCTTGCCACCATCTCCGTTGCGCTCCCTTTGATTGTCGGGGGTACCATGTTTGTAATTTTAGCGGTAGCGCTGCTGGTAATAATGCCGGAGCGTGGGTTTAGCCCCACACCGCGCATAAACCGAACCTCCTGGCGGGATATGAGGACCACATTCGCCGCCGGAGTTACAACGACCAGAACTCACCCGGTTCTGACGGCGATAATCGCTATAGAGTTATTCACGGGTGCATCCAGTGAACCGTTTGACCGATTATGGACCTTGCATATGTTGGAGATATTTGAGTTCCCGTCACCCTGGGGCCTGAACTCCTTGGTATGGTTCGGCGTAATTGGAGGTGTAGCTCTGCTTATCGGCACTGTAACGACTTGGTTTATTCGAAGGATATTTGATGTCGATGAACCCCGGACCCCGAGGCGTCTGCTCGCGGTGATTAACGCCTTTCTGATAGGGTCCACTTTGGTATTTGCATTGTCTGGAAGCTTCGCGTTAGCAGTGTCGATGGTAATCATCACTTCCGTTCTTCGGCGAATCTCTGAGCCGATAGCTGATGTATGGCTGATTCAACACACTGAATCGGCTTACAGAGCGACAGTTTTCTCATTACGGGGGCAGGCCAACGCATTCGCTCAGGTTGCTCTCGGAACTGCGATGGGCTTTCTAGCGGTCATGAGTACCCTGCGTACAGCTTTGGTAGGTACATCGACGTTATTGACGCCACCACAGGTTATATACGTGTTACCGGGTGAAAGGCAGCGAAATTGAAAGAACACGGCGCTTGATGTGAGTTGAAACAGACGTATGTTTTCTGACTCCTAAAGTAGGTCAATTATCCTGACGGTGGAGGAAAGTCATGGCAATGATTAGCGGATCGAAGCTTCACCTGTAGTAAAGCGTCTAGTTGTGTTGGTGAAACCGGAGTTATCTCCCCTCATTTTCTTCTACAATTACACTCTGAAAATTCAAATCCATGGATAACCTTGAGGAATTTGGCAGCTTGCCATCACTTCATAGCGTGAATGATAAGTAGATTCGGATATTGATCGGCCAAACAAGTTAATAACACAGTATTAAATGAAAATCTTTTTCACCATAGTAATTATCTTTGTCTCTCTCTTGTGGATGTTTTCGTGTTTCGCGGATGAGCCCGTTGTCCCTCCACCGTTCCCAGAAGGGGACCTTCTTGCAGAAGAAGCTCGAGAACGTCTTCAATCCCAGGAAATAGAGGAATCAATTGTGCTGTTCACCAAACGTATTGAAGAGAACGCAGAGTTTCCTCTTTCTCGAAATAATTACCTCTACAGAGGGATCGCATACATCTCACATAGCGAATATGAATTGGCATTGAACGATTTTGATAACGCATTGAACATCTCACCGAATGACCCTTATGTACTGGCACAAAAGGGAAGACTTCTTCTGACATATATGGATGCGCATGAATTAGCAATTGATAATTTGACCAAAGCAATATCATTTTCTTCAAGAATTGATGAAGGAAACCGTGAAAAAGTTTTATCGAATATTCATAGGGAGCTTGCGGACGCGTATTTCATATATGGACGAACTCTCTATGAACAAGGTCAAAGTGCTGAAATGCTTCAAAAGGCTTTGAACGAATATAGTTCAGTTATTGAACTTGATTCTGTGAATTCCTTGAGTCACGGTCAAAGAGGGTTCATTAGATGGACGTACTTCAGTGATGATTCAAACGATGAAGACTCTGTTAAGGAGAGTCTGAAAGATGTCACCAAAGCCATTGATTATCTGGAGCAAGATATAACAGCCGTTGAATGGCCCGGTAATGAAGTCCCGGAAAATAAGATAGTTCAGATGCGTCGTTGGTTTGCTTTAAGAGCCTTAATCCACCAGGGTCTTGGTAATGATGAGGAATATGAACATGATATCTCTGTGGTTCAACAGCTAAATGAAATGATTCCCTGATTGTTCTCTTCGTAGATTGTTAAGAAAGTTTGACCAGGAGCAGCGTTACTCTTGCATTACCGATATTTCATATGTGATGTATTCACTAAAAAAAGATTCAGCGGAAACCAGTTAGCGATTCTGCCTGAGGCTGAAGGGCTTTCTAAATCACAGATGCAACAAATTGCCCGGGAGTTCAATTTCTCTGAGAGCGCCTTTGTATTTTCTCCAGAATTTGGCCAAACCCGAAAAGTACGCATATTTACTCCGACAAACGAGGTTCCATTTGCTGGCCATCCAAATATCGGAACAGCGTTCGCTTTGGCCCAAGACGGGGCATTCGGGGATTTTCGAGACCCCTTCGAAGTAGTCTTTGAAGAGAAGGTTGGGTTTGTCCCTATATCAATAAAATATGATGATTGCAATCAGATATGGTGTGAGTAAGCCGCTCCTGAAGAGCTTTCAATTGGAGAGTCAGTTTCCGCAGAGTTGACAGCGTCACTTCTATCTTTAGACAGTGCGGATATTGTTACAAGAACTCGCCCGCCCCAGGTTGCTTCAGTCGGCCTTCCTTTTCTTTTCGTTGAACTTTCCTCTCTTGGTGCCTTGCAGCGAGCTCAGGTAAATATGCCGCAGTTTAATAGACTCATCGATCGAGGAATCGTTTCTTACATCCACATCTACATCAAGAATACGGATGATTTCGATCTAAGAGCCCGCATGTTTGCGCCAATAGACGGCGTGCTAGAAGATCCGGCTACAGGAAGCGCAAATTGTGCGCTCATAGCTTTACTAACTTATTACAATCCAGCGGTTGACACCGATAACGATTGGCTGATCTCTCAGGGTATCGAAATTGGAAGACCCAGCATTTTGAATGGGCGTACAAAGAAACGGAATGGAAAGATCGCAGGTGTCTGGATTGGCGGGAATGCTGTCCTTGTTAGCAAAGGAATTATTGAAATGTGAGTTCGCTCCAACCCGTACAGGTTGATGTCAACACTGCTTCCAGCAAGCGAGAACCGGTTCTCTCTACCCTAATGTAATCGGTCTAGAAAAACGCCCGAATAAACTCTTTACTTGGAAACCTTTCCCCAACAAACACCCCCGCGTGGACGCTCCTAAACTTTATTTCTAACACGATGGGTGAGGCCTACTTTGTTTCTTCTGTTGATGTTTCCCTTCGACTCAATGTAGTTACGTCAGGACGATACATGCTAATGTGGTTCCATAGTTCAAGTGTGAAATGGTTTGAAGTAGACGAAGGATGGTTTAGATCAATGACGACAATTGGAATAGTTGGATGTGGTGCCATTGGTCAAGCGCTACTGAAAGCCTTAGAGTCCGGCACGCTTACATCACCCATCTCGGGTATTACCAGTAGGACAGAGGAGACTACCCGCGCCTTTCTCGCTACCCTCAAGGATCCACCTGAATATTGTTCACGCGGAGAACTGATAACTAGGTCGGACCTTATCGTGGAGGCTGCTGGAGGGGATGTTGTACCGGATCTCGCCCGGGCAACTTTTGACGCAGGAAAAGATCTAATGGCCGTTAGCATCGGTGCTTTGCTAGACCATCCGGATATATTGGAAATGGCAAAGGTAGGAGGATGTAAACTTTACGCCCCTTCGGGTGCCATCGCGGGGCTGGACGGCATCAAATCGGCTTCCTCTGGCAGGATAGACCATGTCACTATGACAACGCGGAAGCCACTGCAGGCCCTAGAGGGTTCTCCGTATTTGGCGGATAGGGGTATTTCCGTTCTGGGTTTTACGGAGGAACAAGAAATTTTCGCAGGGACGGTCAGGGAGGCCTGCCGGGGGTTCCCGTCAAACGTCAATGTTTCAGCGGCAGTCAGCTTCGCCGGAATTGGTCCTGACAAAACGATTATCCGCATTATTGCCGTTCCGGGTTTGGAACGGAACTGTCACAACGTAGAAGTGGTGGGGGAGTTCGGTAGGCTGCACATAGAGATAGAGAACATTCCCTCGGAAAACCCCCGCACAGGCAAGCTGACGGTAATGTCGATTATAAGAACGTTGCAGGATATCGCAGAACCGCTGCAGATAGGGACTTAGGCAGAATGCTTTTGGTTTGTTGAAATTGGTTGGATATTCCTAAGGCCTAAACTTATGTGGATAACCAAGAGAGCGCGGACCAATCTAAAATCTATCGGTTACCGTCGAGGCGTAAAGCTCTTTGTAAGGTGATTGCGGCGAGTGACTGAGGTAGTCACTCTGAGTATGTCATAGCATGCCGACTTATATATGGTCTGTAACGTTCAATTATTAGACACCGCGGAGTTTCCGAAATGTAATAAGTGTCATTGCTGCCAATATGATCAACGCAGTGCCGTGCAATGCTAACGCTATTGTTATTCCAAACAATGAGGCTAACGCACCAATTTCGAGGTTTCCTATGGGGGCAGTTCCGACGGCAGATGTCCATGCACCCTTCGCCCGTCCTCTAAGATCGTTCGTGACTAGTTTCTGATTCATAGTTTGGGAAAATAAATCAGAAAGAGCCATCATTCCACTCATAATGACAATCGCTATGACGGCAATGTAAATGGATGGAGCAAAACCTAGAAGCAATAGTGCTCCACCGAACAGGTGAATAACCACTATGAATGAGAAACCTTGATTGCGTATATGGCCAAGCATCGATATTAAAAGGATGGCCGCAATTCCCCCGCCAGAACTGAATGCGCTCAATATTCCCAGTCCTTCAGGACCCAGGTTCCAAACATCGCGGGCTATACTTGGCATTAAAACAATTGAAGTAAACCCGAATAATTCCACTAAAACAACGATCAATACCAACGCCAGAACAGTGCGATTATGTCTTAGTTCCTTCCAGAACTCGGAGAAACCTGTTCTCATATTGGTTGTTCCAACCGGAGCCGCTTGACCTCGGGAACGAATTAATCCCAATAGCGCAAAAGACAGAAAACAAGCCACTGCTATTACAAAATACCCCGTGCCTGGTCCAAATTTCGCTAGGACGAAACCCACTGCTAACGCCCCGATCATTCCTCCTCCTCGCATAGCAAGGCCCACATAGGACATTCCGTTCAATCCGTATTGGTGTCCGACTAAATCAAAAACAAAGCTTTGTTGAGTAGTGTTGAACATCATGCTTGTAGTTCCGGCGATTGCGGGGATCGCCAGTAAATGCCAAAGTTGAGCCCTCCCTGATACCAACAACAAACCCAGTATCAATACTACTAGTGTCGATAGTACCAAGAGGGAACGCATTAGCTTGCGCCTGTCTATAAGATCTGAGATCGTACCGGCTATAACCCCTAGGAAAAACGCTGGGGCATGACGGATACCCATTGCCAGTCCCACCATAAAAGGGGAATCTGTCAGCTCCAATATCACCCAACCCAAGATGACATTTTCTCCACGAATGATGCTTGCGAAAAAAGTTGATGCCATCAATATCCTGAAGTCACGAAACTTTAAAGCAGGGGCTTGGCCTGTCACTTTGAACAAAGTATTAAGCCGGTAACACTCATTGGGACTAACGGAAGGATCACAGAAGTAGTCGTTTGCCCCGCACCGTGTTTTGTATTGTGATTATCCAACTAAGCATGCGTGGGGAATTTTCAAATTATCAAAATAGTAGTGCTGCAAGTAAATCATCTATATATCATTTAATCTGTCGGCCTTCTAAAACGTGTAGTCTCGTGCTTAAACGATGGTCCTGTAAATCCATCTAAGTTAAGGTGAAACTCGCTGCCAACTACAAGTACGGTTCCGAGGTGAAGGTAACCAAACCACCACCGAAACCATGGAATTGTACTAACACTTGTCCTGTATCTTTGACTTGGCAGTTAACAAGGCAAGTATCCGAAAGGATATATGGCATATTTAAGTCTGGTTGCATTATGACATTCTACTTATGCAGTGATGCAAGGGGTTATCGTGATTTGAGGTCAGTTTATCTTTACCCCGACTGCCCAGATGTAACCGTCTGGGTCCTGGACCATGGTTTCTCGCCAGCCGTGGGGCTTATCGGTTGCCGGTGCTACGAGAACCGCACCGTTATGGCGAGCCAAGGTCTCCACTCTATCTGGGTCTAGTCCCAGGAGCCGCAGTTCCACCCCGAGCCCCCTTTCCTTTTCTGCTTCTAAAGGGGCTACCCATGGATGGGTTTCGTACGTGTGATCCGCATGGAGCATGAACTCTAATCCCCCGACGTTCATAGCCGCAAAATCCTCATCTTGGTAGTGCTCCATCCCGTTCAGTACGGCCTCATAGAACCCAGCGCTCATAGCTACGTCCCTAACCAGAAGATTGACCGTGAATGCTGGCAAAGAGTGGCCGTAATCGATGGCGGACATCCACGGATTGGTAGTACGTTTTTTCATATGTGGGTTCCTTCATTTTCTTGCTAGGAATCCAGAATTCCTAGTTTGTAAGGGGCTCGTGCAACTTGAGGAAACGGCGCGCATGATTCACAACTTCATCAATATGCTCTTGCGAATCCTTCCATGGGAAAATTGTTGTCTCAGCATGCGGGGCGAGGTCCGCGACCTCCATCGCGATCGCATATGGGTGTGCGGGGACGTTGTCCGGCGCTATCAGAAGGGGCGTTTGAAGCGACCGTACAAAGTCTCGCGACACTGTGAAAACGAAATCCCCACGTGTGGAATACATGCTTGTGAGGAAGTCATGGACCTTATCTAAGGTGACGTCAGCGAGCTTTTTACAAAGCGGCGGGCCCCAGCGCTCCGTGTTGTTCTGGTAAAAAAGCTCAGGGTACTCAGGACTGAAACCGCTGGGCTGCATCATCGCAGCGGCGACGACTCGATCCGGAGCTAGCCTGATTAAGTTGTGGATCATCGGTCCTCCGATACAGAAACCCATGACCAAGAATTCTCGGATGCCAAGATGATCCATTAGTCCTAACTGATCGTCAGAGTAGGCATCCCAAGGACGATCAATCTCCAGTGGGCCGATGGACTGTCCTGTGTCTGCATTGCGTAAGTCAGCCGATATACAGCGGAAGTCATCCTTGTATCTTTCCATGGGATTGAATGGAACGGCAGTTTGCAGAGAGGAGATAGAGGAATTGAGTCCTCCTCCAGGAATGATCAATAGAGGAAAGCCCGAACCGATCTCTTCGTAGTTGATGTGGACGGGTCCTCTTTCGTAAAACGGCATAGCGACTAAACTCCATCAGTGATTTGCAAGGTCCATTCAGATATCTTCGTCGTAATTATGTTGGGGCTTTGTGGCCCTATTTCTCCGCTTCTTTCCCGTGGTGCTGAAAGGGAGACCTAGTAAGCAGTTGGTGGCTCATATTAGCACGTGGTGATTTGTGTCTGAAAGTCCGGTGATAATGGCAACTCTATGATGTTTTTTTCGTTGAACATCATCTCATGTCGGTGATTTGGTCGGTAAAATGTTTGCTAACCTCGATTCCGTTAGTAGCAGGCATCTGGCTCCTCCAAAACATGGCGAATAGCTCTTTTTAGTACAAGGGCCTACGGGTATAGTCTCTTGCCTTATAACAATCACTCACTAAGCCCCATTACCTGTAGGTCTTTGTTGACCTGCTACAACCAAATAAGAATAATTCCAATCTATAATCGAACATTAGATTAACCTGAGATTAACCTGGGAACATGCTAGAACGTATTGACCGTTACGAACTTAGAGAGCGCATAGGAGCAGGCGGGCAGGCGACTGTCTATCTTGGTCACGACACGCTCCTAGACCGGACAGTTGCTGTCAAGGTAATGAACCAGCTCGTTTCTTCGCAGCCAGAATATGTCGATGGCCTGATGTCCGAGGCCCAGCTGTCTGCAGGTTTGTCACACCAGAATATTGCCACAGTATATGACTTCAAGATTGATGGGGACTACGCATCTATCATCATGGAGTACATCCCTAACAGCCTGGACAAAGAGATACAGAAAGGCGGTGCAATGCCTACCGCCAAGTCTGTTGAGACAACCATACAAATTTGCGACGGTCTTGCCTACGCACATTCGATGGGGTTTGTTCACAGGGACATAAAACCTCACAATATCCTTCTTGCCTCCGACGGCTCTCCGAAGATAACTGACTTTGGTATAGCAAGGGCAACCGATCTATCTTCTGTCAGTGCGGTTGGGACTCCGCTCTACATGTCTCCGGAACAGTGCCGGGGAGATGAATCCCCGGACATAAGGTCAGACATCTATTCTGTTGGCGTGATGCTGTATGAAATGCTGGCAGGGCAACCGCCTTACCAGGGCACTGCCATGCAGCTTCCCCAGATGCACCTTAACGAGCCAACACCTGACTTCCCTTCATCTGTCCATGTGCCACCGAATCTAACCGCGATTGTCAGGAAGTGTATGGAGAAGGAACGGGATAACAGGTTCCAAAATGCCCAGGAAGTTGCGTCTGCACTAGGGTCCCTCTCCGAGGCACCAGCAAGGGGTGCAAGGGGGGCAGCTTCAATGGGGCAACAGGGAATGTCAGACCCCGATGAGCCCGAGCCCTCTGGTCGTAACTGGAGAAGACAGGGGCGATACACCGTAGTCGGTGAGATAGGTAAAGACGACAG
>CAZZBP010000027.1:0-24927 GCA_964652755.1 uncultured Dehalococcoidia bacterium | reverse complement strand
GCTTTATCCCATTTGTAATCTCTTTCTACTAGGGCTCCTGTTGGGCAAACATCAATACAGGCTCCACAGAATTCACATCCGGATTCTAATAACGAAGTACCTTGTGCAGTTCCGATGATGCTTCTTCCTGAGTGATCTTTCAGGGTGATGGCTCTATCACCCCTAACCTCATCACATGCTCTGACACACCTAGCACAGACTATGCAAAGGTTCATGTCCATATCCCAATACGGATCTTTTACATCAAGAGGCAGATGGCGGTTATTGTAAGTAAGAGGAGTGGTTAACTCCATTTCCATATATCGAACCGTATCTTTTAATTCACAACGCTCATTTTTGGGACATGTGACGCAACGATCATTGACTGTAACGTGACGAAGACAAATATCGGTTGGGCCGCACAGGTCTATTCTGTGACAATTAAGGCAACCATGAGGATGCTCAGAAATGAGTAATTCCATAATGCCTTTGCGCAGAGAAACAAGGTCATCCGTATTAGTCTCTACCCTCATGCCTTCAGAGACTGGTGTCGTACAAGACGCTGGACTTCCTGGTAGCGGTCTATAAGAACCATCCGGTGTCGGTGCTTCAGCTTTGACGACACACATGCGGCAGGCGCCGTATGGTTTCATGCCGGGATAGTAGCAAAGGTATGGTATGTACATACCACTATCCATAGCGGCTTTGATTATAACGCTGCCTGGATCTGCCTGTACTTCCACACCATCGATTGTTAAGTTTATTTTATCCGCCATCTCAATCTCCCGAAACGATGTCAGTTGCGTATGGCCGAGTGCTGCGAGGAACTATCTTGGGGTTATTACAGCTTCCTGTCAGGCATTTCTTATCTTCTATGTGTGAGCGAAAATCCTCTTCGAAATGAGTGATGGCAGATCTTATTGGTCCGAACCCCAGCTGTCCGTGACCGCAAAGCGAACCTGCTTCCATAGTTCCTCCTACGCTTTTCATGAGATCCATGTCTTCAGGTCGGCTATCAAAATTCGAAATTCTTTCAACAATTTCTAGCAAATGCTCCATACCAAGCCTACAGGGGAAACACTTTCCACAGGACTCAAACTGGCAAAAAGCTACAAGGACTCTTGTTAAATCCACAGCGCACACTTGGTCACTGCCAACTATGATTCCTCCGGATCCGAATATAGCGCCAGCCTCCCTCATTTCATCGAAGTCAATGTGAATGTCTCTGCTATCTGCTCCCAATACACCACCAAGTGGTCCACCAGTTTGCAACAACTTGAGCTCTCGTCCACCGGAGACCCCTCCTCCAAGATCGTCAACGACCTGACCCAGAGTCATTCCCATAGGAACCTCGTATAGTCCAGGGGTGTTGACATCGCCAGTCAGGCAGATGATCGCAGTTCCTGTACTTCGGCTTACTCCGATAGAGGAAAACCATTCGGCTCCCTTTGAGATTATTTCGGGTGTGTATGAGAGCGACTTTACGTTGTTGATGTTGCTAGGCTTTCCCCACACTCCAAATGCAGCCGGAAAGGGCGGACGATTTCGAGGCATGGATCTATTACCTTCCACTGCCTCCATCAAGGCCGTCTCTTCACCTGCTACATAAGATTCTCCTGTAAGTGCTACCTCGATATCGAAGCTAAAATCAGTACCGAGTATATTTTTACCCAACAAGCCGGATTCATAAGCCTGTTTAATTGCTTTTTCTGTTCTTTCTATAGGACCATTATGACCATGGCGGATAAATACAATTCCGTTGGAGGAGCCTGTTGCATAACCTGCTATCACAAGGCCTTCGATTAACGTGTGTGGATCGCTTTCCAGAATCCCCTTATCGTTATAGGCCCCCGGATCTCCTTCTTCGCAGTTACATAAAATGTATTTCACCGGTCCTGGTGACCCAACAAGAAAACTCCATTTGACTCCCGATGGAAATGCGGCACCACCTCTTCCTCGTAATCCTGAATTTTTGACCTCTTCAATCACATCAGCAGGTTCCATTTCAGTGAGAGCTTTGTGCAGACCGCTGTAGCCGTCGTTAGCTATATATTGAAGGATATCTGATGGGGCAATATGCCCCGCGTTTCTAAGAGCTATCCGATTTTGAAGATAGATTCCGGGGAGTGTCTCCAGGGATGGTTCATTTCCCACAGAACTTTCATCACCGAGATACCCTAAAACAAGATCTTCTGGCAGGGAGTCGTTAATTAGGTATGATTCGATTATTGTCTCCACGTCATCAGGGGCGACATTTTTGAAGAAAATCCGAGGACGACCGTGCTTTTTTATATCTACTAAAGGTTCGGCAAAGCACAGCCCAATGCAACCAACCTCGCCTATATTCGCTTTGATTCCTTTTTGGTCCAAGGTGTTGCGTAAGGCTTCTTCCACCCGAAATGCCCCTGATGCATGACCACACATAGCGCTGCCGATTCTGATATAAGGAACCCCTCCATTTACCAAACCGTTCCAATGTTCGTCAGCTTTTTGTTTCAGCTCTGAATAAGTTTCTTCAACCAACTGTGTGAAATCACCCCTTGTAAAAGTTGCTAGAAATACGACTACTCTTTTGATCGTTCCAATAGCGATTGAAGTAATGATGAGATATTGTCAATATTTACTTTTCCATATAATTCATGATCCAGGCTTATTACCGGGCCCTGGGAGCAGGCCCCGAGACAAGTGTTAAATCTAAACGAGGCTCCACCGTCTGCGGTTTCCCCTTCAGCTTCTAGTCCAAGCTCATTTAACACTTCCTCCACGACTTTTGCTGCGCCGAGTAGATGGCAAGTAGGACCCCAGCACACTTCCACTGAATGGTCTCCCGGAGGCTTGAATCGGAAATTGGGATAAAACGATGCAACTCCAAATACGGAGTTAGTGGTAGTCCCCATGGACACCGCTACCTCTTCAACTGCCTCTTCCGGGATATATCCAACTTCATCTTGTATAGCAAGAAGGGAAGATAATACCGTAACGGTAGGCCTCTTTTGGGAAAGAATCGCCTCTCGCACTCGTTCCCGAAGGTTGTCACTATCGACAGTCAAACAGGGCACCCCGCACCTTTGTAAAAATCATCACAATGATAGCATAGGGTTTACCTCTGAACAATTCAGTTAAGGCTTAGGTTTTCGTGGGCCTTCAGAGCTAATTCGCGGCCCATTTTTACACTGTAATTGGTACCGCGATCTTCCGGATACACTTGTGTCGAGTTGGCGAGATAAAGATTATCGATGCCAGTTTCATGTGGAGGCATTCTGGATGAGTAATGGGCACCTACGATGGGTTGAGCTCCATCTATTCGATGGTGATGATATTCAAGTATCCAGTCCCTGTCGAAGCTGGGATTTATTTTGGATATATGAGGTAGGTACGCATCCAGAAGTTCGCCAGAATTCATTCTGTAGTATTCATTGCCAGCAGTAAGGTAGTTGGATAAGTAAACAATATGATTTCCGTTGTAATGTGATGGGTCTACAAGGTTCGTATGCTCAATCACCCCAACAAAAGGGATCGACCTGTCTGCAACGTTAAGCCAATAAACGTTAGAAAGGGGCCTGTCAAGCACTAAGATCAATAGGATAGCTGACATGTAATCGACGCCTGACAATTTTAATTTGTATTCTCTTGTTAAGCCTCCTGTAATTTTCTCGAATATATTCGAAGGAGTTGAGGCAATGACAGCGTCAAATCTTTCAAAGTGGCCTCCTTCACCAATTTCCATTCCTTGTACATTATTGCGACTAGTCCTAATTCTTGAAATAGAAGTATCTAAATGTATTTCAGCGCCTTGTAAAATAGCTGTTTCAGCTAGCCTCTCGAAGAATTCTTTGAAGCTCCCGATAGGGTAACCAAGCATCTCTTTTCCAACACCTTTTCTTGATGCGAATCTGGTGTTCATTTTGCCCCATACCCAAGCCATACCAACCTTGCGATAATGTTCCTCTCCGAATTTGCCCCTTAGCATCGGTTCCCAAAAAGATTCAAATACTCTTCTATTTACATTTTCTCGAAACCACTGCACGGCTGTGTAGCCCTCTATGGTTTTCCAGTCTTTAATTCTCTTGATCTTCAATGCTGATAAACCCAATTTGAATCTGTCTGTGAAGGAAAGAGGGCGGTATTTCAATAGGTCTAATGGTGTGACGAAGTCGTAGATTTTTCCTTCGAACAATGTTCCTACCTTTGATGGAAACCAGCCTATCCGATTTTTAAGCCCAATTTCTTCGCAAAGATTGATAATGTCTCGGTCACTGGTGAACCAGTGGTGGTAACCTCTTTCAATAGGCACGTTGCTGACAGTGAACGTAGAAGCATGGCCTCCTAGAAATTTGTCTCTCTCGTAGATTTTGACCTCATGGCCCCGTTTTGAAAGGTCATAAGCTGCTGCAAGGCCTGTTGCCCCTGCTCCAATTATTCCGATCTTCATCTTGATTTACTCCCCACCTGACGTCGATCTATTTGTAAGCGGATTGTTCTTGCGTCGTGAGAGAGACAACAGACTTAAACCATTTGCCCACAGAACCATTTGCCCGAGAATTATTATAGGGATCAGAAGACAAGCATGTGTTAGAGCAGCGAATGCCGCCGCATCTGGCCGACTTACCGTTCCGTGAGGCATTAACACAAGAGATTCCCGTGCAATAAGTTCAAAAAGTCCGAGGCCCCCGGGTGCCGCTGGGATTGACGAACCAATATTGGTTATTCCCGTTACAAGAATTGATGCAGATATCATGGCCATCATTCCTTCGAATTCGCTATGTATATCCAAACTTAATGCGACAAAGAAAAAGAGAAAGGATTCAGCCATCCACACTGGCAGTGACAGTGCAAGAACTTTCGTTATTGCTTTAAGGCTATTAAGAGACTGCAAACCATCAAGAATTTTTGATGAGGAATTCCTCATCAAATTTCTTATGCGTATTGAAAGAGGTTCCGAAACCTTGTAAATGATTTTCTCTGTCTTGTCTCTAAATAAAGAGGCGGCCACAAGTGCTGTGAACATAGTAAGGAAAGGCAAAACAAAAAATATTACGATGATGCTTTCACCGATGTTGGAGATAGTTGAGAATCCAGACAAAGTTTCATCAAGGGGCACGAATACAGCTGTAACACCAATTAGGAATAGAAGAGCTATAGAATCGCTAACCCGCTCAACAAGTATGGTACTAACTCCCGTCGTTGTACTGATTCCCTCACGCCTGTTTAAGTAGTAACTTCTGACCAGTTCACCAATTCTAAAGGGAAGAATGTTATTTGCCATATATCCGACTACGACAACTGGTAGCAGTCGTGAAGTCTTGATTTGGGTATTTGTTAACAGTAAAAATCTCCACCTAATAGTGCGAAACCATACACTTATAAAATATGCCGTTACGCCAAGGAACAGATAAAAATGATTTGTTCTTTTCAGAGACGAGATCATTTGAGTAACGTCTGTAGTCCAGAAAAAAAGGGCTAGGAGCGTAATGCCGAATATTACGGCAATTAGAAACCGAACCAATACTAACTCCTAAATCGGTTACTATTTGGGTACTAGGGATCTGATCGGATGTCCTCTGATAACAATTCCAACTGTGGGAATCCCTCCCGAGTGTAAAGATATGAATCCTCACTGCCGATGTTTTTCGCGATACCTTCTCTGTTAAGCCAGTAAGATGCAAGCCTATTCCAAGCGCCAAAATCTGCCAAACTTCCGAGAACTCTGACTATGCTCACGTTTCGGTAAGTGTATTCAGGAAACCACCATCTGTGAGGGATGCGTTTCGGTTCTAAATAATCCGTGGAATAAGCTTTGTTCGCCGCTTCATAATTTTTTGAATGAACTAGTATCACCTTTGCGGTCGTGTCACCTGTGTTCGATTCCGAATTATAAGTAGGGTAACTAACATTTTCGTAGTGTCTTAAGTACCAAGACCAAGGCCATGTGAAACCGCTGGTCTGATCAATCCTAACAGGTAACCTACTCCCATCCCCAGTACGATCTCCCATTTCCTTGATTCCTGTCATTATTGCTTTGAGATCGGGAGAAGTCTGCGTATACACGATCATCTCCACAGGTATGTCACTGTTGACGTAGCTAGCTGTGATCGATGTTCGTACAGTCAGCACTGCAAGGAGTGCAACCGATCCTATTAAGAGCCATATCACATGAACCCTATACGTTTCTTTCAATGATAGTTTTACCGTCACATAGAACCCGCTGCCTACCAAAAGGATTAACACTAAAGGAATTACAGTTGAAGCTGGCTCACCGGTATTTCCCCAGTACATGAGTACCGCCCAAACCAAAGTTGTTATTAGACTGGGGGTTAATAACGCAATTACTATCCCGATTTTCGAAATTGGACCCCTTTTTATATACTCAATTATTCTTCCAAGGAACCGACCGGATAAAACGATAATTGGTAGGGAAATATTTACCAGCAACCATGGCATTTTCTCGCTTGCTATGGTGTATACGACGAAAGTCGCGATTGACCAATAGACGAGAAAAAGGCTGAATTTTTCACGTATCCTTAAGTAGTAGATAGAAGCGATAATTGCCACTAAAAATGGTAGATATTCGTAAAGTGGAATAATCATCAGATAATAGTGAACCGGCTGTGCCCCCCGAGCTTCGCCTTGTTGAACTATCCAGTATCCAAGTGACTGCCAGATTCCGGACCGAATTCCGTCTCCCACATTGGTCAGAACCGTTGTGTATATGAGAACCCAGATTGAGTAGAAGATGACGGCGCATCTCCACCAGACGCTCCAGCACCATTTGAAACCGACATAGCAGGAGATTCCTAATAATCCTGCCACTATCACTGACGCGATAACCTTTCCACCTCCAACCGGCGTGCCGATATTGCCAGACGCGCTCACGAGAGTTAAATTCGACCAGGCAAGCAATGGACTATTCTGCAAAATGCCTGCGAATGCCGACCATTGAGGGAGAGTTAGCGTACTCAGCAGTATCAGGAAGGATAGGTAGGCGGGGATGGTCGACTTACTTATTCCTTTTCCTGAGGATGTTGCCCTTTTAAAAAGGCGTCCATATAACTGTGGGTAAGTTGTGAAGTTTAACTCTGTATCCGCTATTGTCTGTTTCCAGGTGTCGTACAGAAACCTGATAACCAAATATAGTCCTAGCAACCCTGTGACTAGAAAGGCTGTTTCTTTGGTGCCAAAACACAACGCTAAGAGTGCCGACATTATATAAAGATACTTATTGTTTTTGGTTGTCAGATAATTCCATAGTGTGATGACTAATCCAAACGTGAATACCGCCATTATTATGTCGTTTCGAGCGAACCGGCTGAAATAAAGCATTGCTGGAGATATGCAGAGCATTGAGGAGGTGAATATAGCGCCAAATTTCCCCAGATAACTTCTGAATAATATTGGCATTGCGACTAGAACGGTTCCTATTACTGCATAAAATACCCTAGCATTGAAGTCACTGTCGCCGAGAAGAAAAAATATGCCTGCCGTGATCTCCATTTGTAAGGGGCCATGCATCATTGGGTTGTGTATCAAACCCATTCCCTCTGAAAGTTGCCATGAATAAAAAGCATGCAAACTTTCGTCATGATGCATCGCCCTAGTACCAAGGTGAAATAATCTTAGAGCTAATGCCAATAACGTCAGAAGAAAATATGCTCCCATTTCTGCAAACGACAAATCAAATTTTGAAATATTCAACTTGTGTTTTATTAAGCGAGAAAGCACTTTAGTCACTGAGCCTGTATATTCGGACTCCCCGAGAATCCCCAAAAACAATCGATCCCATATCGTCAAATTTCTTTATTCCCTCCTCACTGTACGTTGCCGTTTCCCGTGGACCTACAAATACATACTTGACGTCATAGTTTTGTAAAAGCATAGTCGCTAACTTTGGATCGGTCGTTTCATAAATTGTCTTTACGTGTATATTTCTTTCCTCAAGTTTGAGGATGTCTCCTCTCCACTGCTTTTGATGTCCCGGCCAGTTGAATATGTTAGGGACACCGCTGCTCCTTGAAATTATTCCAGCGTCTCCCCATTCGCCAACAGCCTCTAATATTCCCTCGTGGGGGGTAATGTTTTTTCTGACAAATTGAACCGCGTTATATATCTGAGGGTTCTGTTCCCTTAAAAAAATGAGTCCGTCGAACGATTCATACGGTGACTCGGATGCTTTTGTCGCCATAGCTGCAGGTACGAAATAAAATCCTGCTAGCACAATTACTGTCGTTACCGTGACGTAAAATCGAGTTAACAGTCTTTTACTTCCCAATGAAGATCGTAAAGTTTGATACCAAAAATGTGAAGAATAGCCCGAGCATATCGCTAGAAGAAGCCAAGCTTGATAGTGAAGTTTAAACACTGTGTTCATACGATTGCCATAAATATCTCCGATATAAAAAAGCTCGGGCGTGAGAATAAGTAGAAGTCCAAGTGAGAACATATATAGGGAAATAACACGACCCGAAAGTCCTTCACTGATCGCCTTTGAAGTGGCAGTCAAACTTGAAGTAAATATAAGTATCGTTAGAGGTACCGGGAACCAAATCATGCCTGGACCACTGGGTTGAAAAGAGTTGAAAAGCGAGAATCGAATTGCCCACGGAGCGAGCGAAATTGCGAGGGCCCAAGCTAAAGGAGTTTTCCATTGATTGGATATTGGAGACCTCCAAAACTCGGTTAAAGCGTGAGGCACTGTTAGGATGAGTAAGGGTGCCCAGATTATTAGCGCGTGCACTAATCCGGTTTGAATTGGAGTGGGGTAGATTCCAGTTACCGAACTCTGGAAAGCCAAAAGGTATGGAGAAATAAGTAATAATGCAAGGATGAATATCCCTGCCAATATAATTAACGGAGATAAAATGTTGGATTCTTTTTTTGCCAGAATTCTGATTACGTGAACCGAAATAAGGATAGTAATAAGTAAAGGTATACACCACATATTCATGAAAATAGTCGTAGCCAAAGAAATGGAGATGGCAATTGCTAGGGTGATGCTTCCAATATCCAGGCCTGAGGATCTCTTCTTTCTCGCCGCGATGAGGCTTAAACCTAGGAAGGTAACTATAAACGGGGCTGACATGACGTGAGGATGCATGTCTCCTAACAAATAGCTGAAAAAAGGAAATTCAGATATCGTATAATCGATCCCTGCGGAATCACATTTTTCTCCGAAATAGTTGATAACCCTAGAGCTCTTAAACCACCACCAGAAATCGGTCGGCCGCCAGGCGTCTGTAACTGTGTTTATTTGTTCTGTCATACCCTCTATGCAAATGGCCTTCCAGAAACCGACTGACCCAATTGCGTTTTGTCTTATAAGCTCAAGTAATCCCTGCAAGTTCGAAAGGAAGACTGCGGACGCGGACGCCAAGAAACCAAACGCTGCGGACTCTAGCCATCGACCTCTTGATCCAATTAGGCTGACTGACAAGCCGTAGACTGTGGCTCCCAACATTGCAGGAATAGTCGCAACAGAAAGATTGTAAACAATTTCCGGTCTCAAAAATGTGAGTTTGCCTAGGTTTCCAAAGACCCAGTATCCGAAATAGTAATAGCTAATTCCTTCCCCTTTCATCCAAGGGTCAACTGGACCTAGTTCGCCTGCAATCATCGAAGCGTTAAGGAAAGCAAAATCCATTGGCTGTTCAGTATGATCAATTGCTGGATCGTAGTATCGCAAAAAGGCAAAAGTGGCGAAAAATAGCAAAAAAATCATTTCCGTGGCAAGTAAACTTTTCCAAGTTTTCACAATAAAGTTAAACATAAGGAAGCGGTTTGTCGCGACGATGTAAACCGAGGGGATCGAAAACAACACGACTATCGAATATAAAACTGTTGTTGAAGGCGCGAGAATGCCGCAAACACTTAAGAGCCAAGAAGTCAACCCAACTGTCGCGATTGCCAGCGGTTTACAGAATGAAAATCCCTTGTCGTCCAGTTGATTCATTAGACTGAAGATTAAAGGGAAAGCCACCAGTCCCAGGATCTCGATTACCACTAACCAACTGATTACCTGATACATAGCTTGATTATAAGATGAAAAGGTCTGCCGTTCGGATCTACCTTATTGACATTAAACTGTCTACGAAGGACTTAGCATCGAAGACTGCCATGTCTCCTAGCTGTTCCCCTGTACCAACAAAGGCGATCGGGATTCTCATAGCTTTCACAATAGGGAGAACTATGCCACCTTTAGCTGATCCGTCTAGCTTCGAAAGAAATACCCCGTCGCAAGGAATTGCCCCCCCAAATGATCTAGCCTGACTTAACCCGTTCTGTCCAGTAGTGGCGTCGATAGTGAGAAGTACTCTTAAGCAGCTATTATCCACCGATTTCGCGGAGACAGCGTATATTTTCTTCAGTTCCTCCATTAAATTTGACTTACCTTGTAACCGCCCCGCAGTATCAATAATTGCTACATCAACTTTCCTGCTACGCGCAGCTGCAATAGTGTCGAAAGCGACTGCTCCCGGGTCTGCTCCTTGCTGATGGGAGATTACGTCCATTGAGAGAGTTTTACCCCAGGCTTTGAGTTGTTCGCTCGCACCGGCCCTGAAAGTGTCTCCAGCACCTGCGATTACAGTTTTGCCCATCTCAATATACCGCTTGGAAAGCTTCGCTATAGTAGTGGTCTTTCCAGCTCCGTTCACACCTACCATGAGTATTACGAAAGGGCCGTCACATGAAAGCGGATCCCAATTTGGTGACTTGATATCGAGAATATTTGTGAGAATTTCTTTCAGTAATGATACCGATTTGTCACCAGAACCTGTACTTGTTTTTGTTCTCCCGTGCTCTCTCAGCAAAGTAATGATTTGTTCGGTTGTTTGAAGGCCTAGGTCAGATGCTACTAGAATATCCTCTAGGTCATTCAGGGATTCTTCATTGAGACCTGATGACTTGAACAAATTTCCTATTTGACCCAAGACCGACAGTCTTGTTTTGGAAAGAGCTTTATCAAGGTTATCTTTGTCATCCCTTTTAAGAAATCTAATCACGATGTCTCCAGTTCAAATAAGTTTCACAAAATATTCTCGTTTGAATTCCTGTTACAAATTATTTTTCTCAAAGTTAAGTGTGTTTTACTAGTTTCCTTTCATATCCGATGACAGGTTACGAGAGTAGAAAATAATCGTCTAGTCAAATTGTCTCACGAACTCCGAGACTTACTCGCAAAATTAACTGACACCTACGAATATGCATTGAAAGCAGGTATTTCAATCTATTGCTAGTCGGCTGGCTGTAGAAACCAATCGACACGCTTTTGTTGAAGTACGAGCGGCTATACTGAATTTTGGACTGGCGCTCCTATTTTGGAAGACTTAGAGTATATAATAAGACGATTTTAAAAAGATTTAATATCTATATGCGCAATATATAAGAAGGGGTTATCTTTTATGGAACTGAGGGAACTTAAAAGTTTTGTAGCTGCTGCTCGTCACAGCAGTGTCTCTAAAGCTGCACAAGAGCTAGGTCTGGGGCAACCTACAGTTACCACACACGTGAAGAAATTAGAAAAAGAACTGTCTATGGTACTTTTCGATCGAGTTACCCGTCCTATCAGATTGACACTTTCGGGGCAAACAATTTATGAACTCGTGGGGCCACTGTTGGAAGGAATTGACTCCCTTGCAAGCCGCTCATCTGAAGCTGAAGAGAGAGGCCCAGTAACAATAGCGGCTACTCCAGACATAATTCCTCATACTCTCTTGAAGGTAGTTAGGGTTTTTAATAGTTTGTATCCCAATGTTTATCTGCGAATAAAATCTGCTACTAGGACCAACGTGATCGCTATGGTTAAAAGAGGTGAGCTTGATGCTGGGATAATTCAACATCCAGAAAGGGGTGATGATCTCAATTTTGAACCATTATTTCTCTATGAAAGGGTATTGATAGCCCCAAAAGGTCATGAACTTTTGGATTCCCCAATGAATTCAATTGACCCCGTAGCTAAATATCCACTGATCATGATGGCTAGCGGGACATACACTCGCGAAATACTTGAAGAACAACTTCAGAAGAAAGGATTGAATTACGAGGTGATAATGGAGTTAGAAAGTATGGATATGATAAAGCGTTTTGTCGCATTAGGTATGGGTGTATCTGTAGGCCCTAAGTTAGCCATTGAGAAGGAGGATTTGAGTGAACTAGGAATGATCAGTCTAGCTAATTTTCTCCCGGTAGATCAGGCAGGGATTATAACGCTGCCTGGAAAGAATCTGTCGACTCCAGCGGGACAGTTTATTACGGTTATGAGAGATATATTGACTTCAGAAGCGGAAGAGATTACTACCTGACATCTACTAGCTTAGCGGTGACAAGTTGACGGTGATCGTAATACGGTCGATTTGAACATGTGACTAGAATAATGGAATGGGTTCCCGCATCGTATAATTTCAATTCAGATTCGTGCAACACCTCCGATTTTACGGCTTGATATATGAATTCTTGATCACCGGTGTAAAGAAAGACATAAACGGGATCTCCATCCCTGAGATAATCAGCTACTTCCGGTAAATTGTGAAATACATTTCCCTCGCTTTTTATGGGACTCTCCAAGTGACCGAAATACCAGCCGGCGACACTATCGAACATATTAGGATCTGTTGGAATCCGGCCCACTACATTTTTTGGGGTTTCGTATTCCTTCCTACCATTTTTTTCAATTATCTCCAACTGTTCGACATGTGAATCAACTTTAATGGCAGGTATACGAATATTTATCGCCCTGCCTGAGAAGTCTTCAGGTAGCATTTCGCCTATTTTGCCGTTTGACGGGAAATCTAAAGGCTTTTTCATTTGCTCATCGGATTCGGACCAACGCGGGTCAGCCCAATCTCGAGGATGCATTCCTGAAACAAAATTGTCGGATGAGTATCCACTCAATAGTTTGTCGCTATTTCCAACATTTGAGGGCTGATCTGGAGGCTGATCATTTTCCTCCTTAATTTCAATTTTTCCTAAACCTTGAACCTGCGTTGTGTTTTCAATATTTTGGGCAAGTGACGTAGCCTTTGCCGGGATATCCTTAATATATTTTTTTGGTGAGATTGGCGCGGGCTTCATTGTTCGCTCAGAAATCAAATCACGTTTTAGAAACGTATTAGAGACAACAATTGGTATGACAGGAGTCGATACGGGAATAGAAGATGTAACGTTAAGTTTGTCGAGCTGGGAAGAGGAATGTAGCCCTAAGGCATATAGGCTTATGGAAACAATTAATAACAGAGTTCCGATGATGCCCAATGTGATGGCAAGGGGCTTGAATTTATTTCCATTCATGTTACCAATGGTCTGTAATGAATATTCTAAAGTCGCTACATTTTTTCGAGATAAATAAAATTCTACTTGAATGTAACCAGTTGTGTTAGCCATAAAACAGAAACGGTCCTCGAAAAGAGGACCGTTTCTGTTTTATGGCTAACTGGATCAACGTACTCGTGGAGAATGGGATGCTCCACTTGCTATCGGTTCATTTAAATAAACATCTCCATTTCTTATCTTGATGTTGAATCCACAGCTAGGATTGCTGCATACCCAAGCCTTGTAATGAATAGCAGCGCCTTGGCTACCGAAATCTGAAAGTGGCAAAAGGTTTCCAGTGGTGCACTCCTTGCAATCAGGCCAAGTATTTTCTGACATAAATCTACTCCTCTATCCCCACCAAATTTTATTGAATTGTTTATGAAGCGTAGCATGATTGTGACAAAAATAACAAGTTATAGGATTAGAGAAAGTGATCCTAATTCACCCGCCCAGGCTAAATTCCGATATTGGTTTATAAAGAACACCTCTACTTGTATGAGTGCTTTCCATGACAAATAGATTCATCGTCGTACAACGTAAAGGTGCATCTTGTTTTAATAATGCTGAGATCCTTTTCAATTCATGGGTATCAGCAGATTTCAATTTTTGTTTAAATCTTCCCAATGTGATGTGTGGGCGGAAGACTGAATCCACTTTTGGAAAGTCCAAACCGCTTACTGCCGCAACGATATTTTTTCTAAGAGTACCAAATTCACTTTTAGGATCAATTATTCTGAGCCAGAGAACATTGGGCTTATTTCAATTAGGGAAGACCCCGAATCCATTTACGGCAAACGTTATGGGTGGGGTTAAGTCGCAAATGTCGGTCAATTCTGTATCAACGGAAAGTATTAATTCGCGTTCTATAGCCCCCAAATATACTAAGGTAATATGAAACCCTGAGGGTTTTACAGGTCTAAACTTTTCTTGATAAGCAGCCTTTAAGTCCCCTATAACATCGTTTGCAAGTTGTGTTACTTTTTGATCGATTTTGAAGGCGATAAAAACAGTGCATTTTGACTCAGGAATCATAGCTTTAAGCGGTTTTCGAAATCGATACTGAAAAGTTCGATAGCGTTGTCAGACATAATCGAACTTTTTACATCAGGTTTTAAACCCGATCTGATTATTTGTCCGATTATCTCTTTTGGTTGTACCAAGGGATAATCACTACCAAACAATATTCGTTTTGGACCGGCAATCTTTTCTACAATTTCGAAAATTTTTTCTTCATAAAGAAGTGTTGTTGCAGCCGAATCGTAAAACACATTGGTGAAATTCGAAGATATCTCCGGCATTAATTCGTAAAAGGGGAGGCCTGCTCCCCAGTGGGCGAGTACTATTTTGGAGTTAGGGAATTTGCCCACAAAATTTTCGAGGATATCTGGGCCTGTATTGCCTTTCCCAGGATATTGGTGACCAACCGGCTCAGATCCATGCACGATCAGAGGATAATCGTATTCTCCAAGCATCACTATATACGGAGCCATCAAGTCAAAATCTATTAGATTATAATTCTGAGAGTAAGCGTGGATTTCCCCGAACCCTCTTGAGCCTGCCGAAAGGCATCTCTCGGCTTCGTAAATTCCTTGATTTCCGGAAGAGGGGACTATGCCTGTGACGGGGACAATCTTGTCAGGGTATTTGTGAAAGGACTCAAGGAGATAGTCGTTTACATATTCATTTAACGAATTGTCTGTCCATCCCATTCCCAACACGACTGATTTCGCTATTCCATGATTGTTCATGACCTCTAAAAGTTGTTCAGCCGTACTGGTTTTACTACTTCTGTGGAATAGTTCTGCGAAAGTTGCATCCCTGTTTGCGTAATGTGACCAATTCTTTATTACATCGGGGGGAATTAAATGGGTGTGACTGTCGATAATCATATTTTAAAGAATTCGGGACTATACTCACATCATATATAAAAAATGTATTTTCAGATAAGTAGTTTAAGCTAGTTTTACAAGAGCATTCATTCAGTTAACATGCTGATGATTATTTAGGCTAGGAGTTCAGCAATGAAAGCAGTTTATATGGAGCGGCACGGAGGACCAGAAGTACTTACATATGGTGAGGTTCAAGAGTCGCAGGTAGGACCTAGTGACGTTCGCATTAGAGTGAGAGCATGTGCTCTTAATAGACTTGACTTGTATACAAGGGCGGGAATAAGAGGCACTACTATAAATTTTAACGGACCGCACGTTCTCGGAGCTGACGTGTCCGGCGAAATCGTTGGAATGGGGGATTCCGTTGTCGGCCTTGAAGTCGGTATGAGAGTTCTAGTTAATCCTCGTGGCACTTGTATGCAATGTTCCCATTGCCTTGCAGGTACGACTGAATTTTGCCCTAGAGCCACAATGGTGGGCTCAAGAGCTTTTGGAGGATATGCAGAATACTTGATAGTGCCGTCGACCTCAGTTCACCAAATACCTGATACTCTGGATTTCGTTCAGGCTGCCTCACTCCCAACTGTTTTCATGCCTTCATGGAACATACTCGTAAGAACGGCCCGGTTGAAATCTTGGGAGACTGTTCTTGTTCCCTCTGCATCGAGCGGAGTCGGGACAGCCGCTATTCAAGTAGCTCGAAATATCTCAGGTGCCACGGTAATAGCTTCCACAAGTACGGAAGAAAAAATGGAAAAGGCTCTTGATATTGGAGCCAACTATGTTGTGAATTATCGGAATGAGGATCTAGGGGACCGTATAAAGGACCTGACTAATGGGAAGGGAGTTGATGTTGTTATTGATCATGTAGGGACTGAGCTATGGAATGCCGTCAATAGAAGTCTTGCGTTGGGAGCACGTTACGGAATATGTGGAGTGACGTCAGGGTATCGTGCTGAATTGCAAATGGGAGCTATGTTTACCCAGTATCTGACGATGTTCGGTGTGTTTATGGGAAGACCAGAAGACTTGCGACAGATTATTCACTATGCTGGGATAGGGTCGTTACAGGGTATCATTCACTCCACTTATCCTTTGGAGGATGCTAGGAAAGCTCATGAAGATATGGAGGCACTAAATTTTTTCGGGAAGCTGGTTCTGACAGTTGAATAGACTCGTTTTCCGTAATAGCTGAACAACCAGGGGTCGCTCTCGTTACGGTAAAATTTGTGAGCTCCTTGTCGCGAGTGGCCTCATTTCAATTTGTGCTCTCACCTCTGGATTAACAAGCGACATCGGCCAAGTCCCATTAAGTATCCTTGCAGTTTCTTGTCCCGCCTGCACCTGAGATGCAACTGTAGCACGATCCGAACTTCCGGCTGAATGTGGAGTGACTATTACGTTTTCCATTTTAAACAGCGGGTTGTCTGGTGCGGTTGGCTCCACCTCAAACACGTCAAGCCCTGCCCCTGCAAATTCCCTATTCTTCAAAGCATCAATAAGAGCCTCTTCATCAACAGTCCCTCCACGGCAGGTGTTTATGAAATAAGCTGATGGTTTCATTGATTTGAAGAAACTTGATCCAACTAATTTTGAAGTCTGGTTATTTAGTGGAGTGTGCATTGATATGAAATCAGAACTAGCCGCAAGCTCCTCTAAACTACTCACAAGTTGAACACGATACTCTCTGGCTATCCAAGGTTGAACGTAGGGATCGTAGGCTATAACGGACATGCCGAGGGCTTGAGCCTTGCGTGCAACTGCACGCCCGATATTACCAAGAGCGACCAATCCCAGGACCTGGTCTGTTATTGGAGCCATCGGCAAAATTGCCGCTCTGGTATCCGGGCCCCACTTTCCTTCCTTGGTAAGATCGTTTAGGACAGTCAACTTTTTTGCGCATGCTAACATAAGCATTATCGCATGGTTGGATACTTCTTCAGTACAAAATCCTGCCGCGTTGATGACCATCATTGATTGATCTGTGGCGGCTTCATGGTCCACATGATTGAACCCGTGTGAAGGGATAATAAGTGCCTGTGCGTCGTCAATTTCTTCGATTACGCTTCTGGACATGGGGACGCCCAGATTAATGATGACGTCAGCTCCTTTAACAGCTTCGATAGTTTCGCCGTCACTGTTGCACACGAAGGTATCGAATTCATGATCAATTCCTTCCAATTGCTGCTTTACTAAATCGGGATCAGGTTCACTGCTTGATATCATCGCCACCCTTAGCTTATCCATAAAGTTTCCTCCTTGTTCATTCTATGGTGCTATATTCTCTGTTGCGTGTATACGGGACTCGAGGGACCGGTTATAAACACAGGCAAGCATGGGTATAGATGAGGTACCTTGAACGTTGTCATTTTGTATTGACGTTTTGCCAACGAAACCCGATGATCAAGTTAATACGTACTAGCTGATCTTGGGAGTTCAGAGGCACCCATTAGGAATTCATCTACTCCCCGAGCCGCTTCTCTACCTTCCGCAATTGCCCATACCACTAGGGATTGTCCACGGGACATATCTCCTGCCGCGAATACCCCCGGTATGTTTGTCATCTTGTTGCCATCAGTTTTTACATTGCCGCGACCATCTAAATTAACTTTAAGATCTGCAATCATACCTGTCTGCTCTGGATGTAAGAAGCCCATTGCCAGCAGAACAATGTCTGCATCGATCTCAAACTCGCTTCCCTCAACTTCAACCATGGAAGGCCTACCAGTATTGTCCGGCGGTCCCCATTCAAGTCTCACGCCATGTAGTTTTCTTAATTGCCCTTCTTCCCCAGAGAATTTCTTGGTGAGAATGTTGTAATCTCTAACCCCGCCTTCTTCATGAGAAGAAGAAGTCCTCAGTGTCATCGGCCAATTTGGCCACATATCGGCATCGATTCTTTCTGTTGGTGGCTCTGGCAATAATTCGAATTGATGAACTATTTCGGCTCCTTGCCTATGGGCCGTTCCCAGGCAAGCTGAACCAGTGTCTCCGCCGCCAAGGATGATCACTCTTTTTCCCTGAGCCGTTATTCTTTCCGAGGGATTGACCATATTCCCAGAGTTGACACGGTTTTGTTGGGTCAGGTATTCCATCGCGTAGTAAACCCCTTCTAAGTCACGACCTTCTACCTCGAGGTTTCTAGGCACGGTCGAGCCACCTGTTAGCAAAACAGCATCGTTAGTGTCCATAATTTCTTGTACAGACATTGTTTTACCTACATTGGCATTTGTAACGAAATTTATGCCTTCTGCCTCCATCTGATCTACACGTCGTTGTACTGTTACTTTATCGAGTTTGAAATCTGGTATACCAAGTCTCAAAAGCCCGCCAATGCGATCTTCTCTTTCAAAAACGGTTACTTTATGTCCTGCCCGATTCAGTTGTTGTGCTGCCGCAAGTCCGGCAGGACCTGAGCCTACCACGGCGACCCTTTTTCCGGTCCTGTCAATTGGAGGATGGGGCTTAATCCATCCTTCCAACCAACCTCGATCAGATATCGCTTTTTCGATGTATTCGATTGTCACCGGGTCCTCATTGATGTTCAGTACGCATGAAGCTTCACAGGGGGCCGGACATATTCTTCCAGTGAATTCTGGAAAGTTGTTTGTGGAATGCAACTTCTTTAAAGCTCCCTCCCACATCCCTTTGTATACCAAATCATTGAAGTCTGGAATTATGTTTCCCAGGGGGCATCCCCCCATGCAGAACGGTACCGCGCAATTCATGCACCTACTTCCCTGAGTCTTTGCCTCCTCCTCACCCCATTCTTCGTAAAACTCGGCATAATTGCCAACTCGAACTGAAATCGGTAATCTTTTAGGCGCGTTGCGTCCGAATTCCTTGAAACCGGTTATCTTACCCATTTATTGAAGCCATATCTTGTTCAAGGGATTTGCCTTCGTTCAAAATTCGCTTGTAATCTATTGGCATAACTTTAATAAACTTGGGAAGCAAGTCGTTCCAATTGTCTAGGACTTTTTTGGCATTAAGGCTCCCAGTTAGTTCGCTGTGGGTTTCTATCAGTCGCCTTAATGTTTGGATATCAGCGTTTTCAGTAACGGGTTCTAAATCTATCATCCCTAAATTGCAAAGCGACTCAAATTGCTTAAATTCGTCTAATACATAGGCTTCACCACCACTCATTCCTGCTGCGAAGTTTCTTCCGGTCGGACCTAGTATCACCACTGTTCCTCTTGTCATATATTCGCAACCATGGTCACCAACGCCTTCCACTACTGCCTCGGCCCCACTGTTCCTGACTGAGAAACGTTCTCCGGCAATACCCCTTATGAAAGACTGCCCTGAGGTAGCGCCGTATAAAGCAACATTTCCAATAATAATGTTGTTTTCAGCTAGGAACCTTGATTCTTTAGGGGGCCTTATTATCACCCTTCCCCCCGACAGGCCTTTGCAGAAATAATCATTGGAATCTCCTTTAAGATCTATAGTAACGCCTTTACTCAAGAAAGCTGCAAAACTTTGTCCGCCTGAACCTGTGAAATCCAGCTTGATAGTATCTTCAGGTAGGCCTTCCTCCCCGTATCTTTTCGCAATTTTATAGCTCAGTGTTGTGCCTATTGTTCTTAAAGAGTTATCTATTTTCTTTACGATGACAATTTTGGAACCTTTTTCAATTGCTGAAGAAGCTTCGTCAATAAGTTGATTGTCAAGAGCTTTCTCCAAGCCGTGGTCCTGTTCTGTGACACAATGTCTGGCGATTCCTTTTGGGACTTCTGGTATGTGAAGTAAGAGGCTAAAATCCATCCCTTTAGCTTTCCAATGATCCAATACCATTCGTGAATCCAATAAATCGACTCTCCCGACCATATCGTCAACGGTTCGTATCCCTATCTTTGCCATGATTTGACGGAGGTGCTCAGCGATGAAAAAGAAATAATTGATAACATGTTCCGGTTTACCTTCAAATTTCTTTCGTAGCTCCGGATCCTGTGTCGCTATTCCTACGGAGCAAGTATTTAGGTGACATTTCCGTAGCATTATGCACCCCATTGAAATCAGCGGTCCGGTAGCCAATCCGAATTCCTCTGCACCTAACAGGCAGGCTATTGCGACATCCCTACCAGTTTTAATCTGACCGTCTGTTTGGACTACGATTCGTCCTCGCAGGTCGTTCATGACCAGGACCTGCTGTGTTTCTGCCACTCCTAGTTCCCATGGTAGGCCAGCATGTTTGATAGAGGATTCAGGAGAGGCACCGGTTCCTCCGCTGTGGCCGCTGATCAATACAACATCCCCATGGCCCTTAGAAACTCCGGCCGCGATGGTGCCCACTCCAGCCTCTGCAACTAGCTTTACGTGTATGCGGGCACTCGGGTTGGAGCTTTTAAGGTCGTGAATTAGCTGAGCCAAGTCTTCGATCGAATAGATGTCGTGATGTGGGGGTGGCGATATAAGCTCAACGCCAGGCGTAGAATTTCGCACTCCTCCGATGTATTCGTCAACCTTATGTCCTGGTAATTGACCTCCCTCACCTGGCTTTGCCCCTTGGGCCATCTTTATCTGTAAATCCTTCGCGTTGGATAGGTAATTGATAGTAACCCCGAACCTACCGGAAGCTACTTGTTTAACGGCACTGTTTCGGGAATCACCGTTCAAGTCTGGAATATATCGGGATGGATCCTCACCACCTTCTCCAGTGTTGCTCCTTGCTTGGATACGGTTCATAGCAATCGCCATGGTTTCATGGGCCTCGCGGCTTATGGAGCCTAGGGATATTGCACCGGTTGCAAACCGTTTCACTATTTCAGATGCAGGTTCTATTTCATCTAAAGAAATTGGATTGTCTACTTCTTTAAAATCAAGCAGGCCGCGTATTGTGCTTAATCGTTTGTTTTCATTGTCTGCGAAATCGGCGAATTGTTCATATGTGGCCCAATTGTTAGTTTTTACGGCATGTTGGAGAGAGGCTATTGTTTTAGGGTTCCACATATGGAACTCACCGTCCCGGCGCCACTGATAATTTCCACCTGCTTCTATTTCAAGGTTACCTGGGATGCTGTTTGTTCCTACACCGGTTTTGAATCCCAATCTGTGTCTTTCTGCAGATTCTTTTTCCAACTCTTCAATTCCTATTCCACCAACTCTTGAAGGTGTCCAAGTGAAATATTCATCTATGAATGATTGATTCAAACCAACTGCTTCAAAAATCTGGGCTCCTCTGTAACTCTGAATAGTGGATATGACCAATTTTGACATTTTTTTTAATATGCCCTTCTGGCTAGCAGCGAGGTAGTTGTCGATAGCCTCCTCAGGGGATAGTTCCGTAGCGAAATCGCCGTCTTCTATCTGGTTCTGCAATGTCTCAAACGCTAAGTAGGGGTTAACGGCGCCAGCACCAAATCCAATCAGCAGAGCAAAATGTGTCACCTCCCGAGCTTCTCCGGTTTCAACTACAATCCCCACTTTCGTTCTGATTCCTTCTCTGATCAGGTGGTGATGTATACCTGAGGTAGCGAGTAAACTCGGGATGGGGGCATGCTTGGAGTCAACTCCTCTGTCCGATAAAATCAATATAGAGGCTCCAGCGTCAACGGCGTTTGCAGATGCAATACGCACTTCATCCATTGCCGATTTGAGTCCACCAATAATTGTGGGATCAAACAGGATGGAAATCGTTTCGGATCTCAATCCCTCTAAATCACACTCTCGAAGACGGGAAAGATCCTCGTTGCTCAATACCGGTTTCTGTATTGTAATCTGCCTACAGTGTTCGGGAGTTTCAGAGAATAGATTTCTTTCCTCTCCGAGCGTGGCTCTAAGAGATGTTACGAGTTCTTCCCTGATCGCATCCAAGGGCGGATTACTTACCTGAGCGAATAGTTGTTTAAAATAATTGAACAAGATTGGATTCTGATCAGATAGGAATGCCAAGGGGGTATCATTACCCATTGACCCGGTGGGTTCATAAGCAGTCGATGCCATGGGCTCCATGATGATAAGGATATCTTCAAGTGTGTAACCGAAGGTATTCTGGCGTGCCTTAAGGGTCGCGTGTTCGTATCTCTGTATTTCTTTAGGTGCCGGTAAATCGTCTAGGAAAACCCTGTTAGCTTGGAGCCAATTCCCATAAGGCTTCCGTGTAGCTAAGCCTTTTTTTAACTCTTCGTCATTTATAATTTCGCCGCTATTACCGTCCAACAAAAACATGCGGCCAGGATAAATTCTTTCTTTGAACAAGATTTTTTCAGGAGGTATGTCGATAACTCCTGTTTCTGATGCCATTACCAAGAGGTCGTCGTCAGTAACTAGGTATCTACACGGCCGGAGCCCGTTTCTGTCCAATACCGCACAGACTTTTTCGCCATCAGTTCCTATAACTAGAGCAGGTCCATCCCACGGCTCCATCATACTTGAGTGGTACTCGTAGAAATCTTTCTTGTATTTATCCATGAGGATATGGTCTCCCCACGCTTCAGGGATGAGCATCATCATTGAGTGCTCAAGGCTTCTTCCAGTTGCTAAAAGGAGTTCCAAGGCGTTGTCTAGAGACGCCGTGTCACTTTGGCCTTGTTTAATAACAGGAATTAACTTTTTGACTTCTATTCCCTGTTCAGCGGATTCGAAGGCTTTTTCCCTTGAAGACATCCAGTTGATGTTTCCCCGCAGAGTGTTGATCTCTCCGTTGTGTATGATGAACCGATACGGGTGGGCTAGCTTCCAAGTACCGAGGGTATTGGTACTAAAACGTGAATGAACTAGGGCAAATGATGTCTTAAGATTTTCGCTGGCTAGGTCTAAATAGAATCCCTCAAGCTGATGGGCCATTATAAGACCTTTGTAAACGAGTTTGTTACTCGATAAGGAACATATATAAAAGTCATCCCTATATTCCAGTGGAGCCTTGTCGATTGTTTTTTCTAAAACCCGTCTTAACGTATAGAGCGCAAATTCAAATTTCTCATCTGGTAAACGAGAAGTTGGTTTAACAAAAAACTGAACAATGTACGGTCTTGACGCATCGGCTAGGACTCCTATTTTCCTTGGATCTACTGGAACCTTACGCCATCTAATCAATGACATGCCGGATGCTTTGATGGTTTCTTCAATAATGGCCATGTACTGATCTGGAGAACCATTATTGTTCGGAATAAATGTCATCCCTACGCCATATTTTCCGGGGGCTGGTAAATCGACGCCCCAATTTTTAGACTCGGCTCTGAAAAACTCGTCGGGAATTTGAATGAGAATGCCTGCGCCGTCTCCCGTCTCTGGATCGGCTCCAGCGGCGCCTCTGTGACCGAGATTAACAAGTGCTTCTAATGCTTTGCTAACGATCTGATGTGATTTGACCCCCTTAATATTGGCGACCATACCCACACCACATGCATCATGTTCGAAAGTTGGGTCATAAAGTCCTTGTTTTACAGGCTTTGGAAGGTTTGCATGTCGGTATCTGTTTTTCATCGCTGCTTAATTCCCATCTCCAGTGCAGTTTTACAGGGTGGGTAGGTATCTCTCTATCTCGTATTGCGAAATCTGTGAACTGTACCGATCCCATTCAATCTTTTTGTTCTCGATGAAACTACTGAACACATCTGCACCTAGTGCATTTTTAACGAGAGAGCTTTTTTCTGTAACTTGAATGGCTTCCCAGAGATTTCCAGGAAGGGATTCAATCCCCAGTTCCTCCAGTTCAAATTGACTCAAATCATGGGCATTTTTTTCTAGTAAATCTGGGAGTTCATAGCCGTTTTCAATGCCTTCAAGTCCGGCGGCCAACATTACACTGAAGGCCAAATACGGATTGCAAGCAGGATCTGGTGCCCGATACTCGATCCTTCTAGATGCTTCACGTCCCGGTTTAAAAGACGGTATTCTGATCAGGTCCGAACGGTTAACCTCGGCCCAAGTAACGTAAGTTGGGGCTTCATAACTGGGGACTAGTCTTTTATAAGAATTTACCCATTGGTTTGTTACAAGCGTAATTTCTCGAGCATGCTTTAACAGTCCAGCACAAAATTGCTTTGCATGTGTCGAAAGATGATGTTTATTGTCATCACCATAAAATATGTTTTCGTCTCCCCTTGATAAGGACATATGGGTGTGCATACCATTGCCGTTGATTCCCGAAGACGGTTTTGGCATAAAAGAAGCAAAATAACCATGGCTCATTGCTATCTCTTTCACTACCAGTTTGTACGTCATAACCGTATCTGCCATTGTGAGAGCATCAGTATGACGTAAGTCGATTTCGTGTTGGCTGGGCGCAGCTTCATGGTGACTGGACTCTACAGGTATGCCAAGTTCCTCCAACATTAGGACTGTTTCTCGCCTCAAATCTGTACCGGGGTTAGGTGTGCTCTGGTCGAAATAACCACTAGAATCCAGGAATTCAGTCGCACTTTCACTCTTGAAGTAAAAATATTCTAGTTCCGGAGCAACGTAAAAGGTAAATCCTTTATCTGACGCCCTCTTTAAATTTCGGCGAAGAACGCTTCTAGGGTCTCCCTCAAATGGTTTATCATCCGGGGTGATTATGTCGCAAAACATCCTCGCTACGGCATTGGTTCGAGGTCGCCAGGGAAGAAGGCTGAACGTAGTAGGGTCCGCAAGGGCGTATAGATCTCTTTCATCCGCTCGGGCATAGCCTTCTATTGCAGAACCGTCAAAACCCATTCCTCGGGTTAGCGCGTTCTCCAATTCTTCAACCGTTATGGCAAATCCCTTTATACTGCCTAAAATATCAGTGAACCAGAGGCGTATAAACTTGACGTCGTTCTCTCTCGCTTCATAA